>JANMRV010000090.1:0-1761 GCA_031388685.1 Planctomycetota bacterium | reverse complement strand
ACTCGACGTACTCTGGAATCAAGAGCCCGAGAGCCACTCCCAGCACTCCGCCGCCGACCGAGAGTACGACCGTCTCGACCAGGAACTGGGTCACGATGTGATGGCGCTTGGCCCCCAGCGCGCGGCGGATGCCGATCTCGCGCGTGCGCTCGGTCACCGTGGCGAGCATCACGTTCATGATGCCGATCCCGCCGACCAGGAGACTGATCGATGCAATCGAGCCGAGCACGATGTTGAAGGTCTTCTTGGTTTCTTCGGCCTGCAGCAACAGCTCGAGCGGCACGACGATCTCGTAGTCGCGCTGGCGATGGTTGCGCCCTAGCATTTCGCGCGCGGCCGAAGCGACCATGGGCACGTTTTCCGGCGCGTCGACTTCCATCACGATCTCGTGCAGCTGGACTTCTTCCATTTCGCGGCTGCCGGAGCGGATCTTGACCTGCATGTCGCCGTACCACTTGCGGCCGGTCTCCAACGGGATGAAGACTTCGGCCGCGGAAACTTCACCGGGAAGCGCCGGGTCGCTGCCCAGGCGCTTGCGCGACAAGGTCGTGCCGACGACCACGTAGTAGTCGGCTCCGATCTTGACCTTTGCGCCGAGCGGCGACTGAAACGGAAAAAGGTAGCGCGCGACCTCGTCGGACATCACGCACACGTTGGCGACGGCCTGCTCGTCGGCCTCGGTCAGGAAGCGGCCTTCGCTGACCACTCTGCCGGTCACGTCGCGATACAACGGCAACGTGGACATGACGCGCGGGTTGAGTGCTCGATCCTGGTAGCGCACCTCGAGCGGAATCTCGCGCACGGGCACGACGCGCTTGATGGCCGGAAAGGTGTTCTCGACGCGCGCGAGGTCGTCGTTCAACAGACCGTAGCTGACCACGCGTGTCGCCTGACTGCCGCTCGCAAAATCCTCGCGCGGCTTGATGCTGCGCAGGATCACATTCTGGCTGCCGAGCGCGCGGATCTGGTCCTGGGCTTTCTTCGACGCGCCTTCGCCGATCGCGAGCATCGCGATCACGCTCGAAACACCGAACAAGACGCCCAGCGTAGTCAACATGCTGCGCAGCTTGTGCAGCATCAGGCTGCCCACGCCCAGGCGAACCGTGCGCCAGAGTGTTCCGCGAATCACGCGCCACTCCCGCGGTTGTGGCGCACTTCTTCGATGTGGCCGTCCTTCAGGCGCAGGAGATGCTGCGCGCGCCGGCCGACTTCGGGTTCGTGGGTCACAAGCACGATGGTCTTGCCCTCGGCGTGCAACTCGTCGAGCAAAGCCAGGATTTCCTGGGCCGTCGCGCTGTCCAGGTTTCCGGTCGCCTCGTCGGCGAGGATCAAGGCGGGATTGTTGACCAGCGCACGCGCGATGGCGACGCGTTGCTGCTGACCTCCGGAAAGCTCCGTTGGTCGGTGATCCAGACGCGATTCCAGTCCGACGCGCCGCGCAAGTTCCCGGGCGCGATCCTCGATGCCCTCAGGCGGTTCGTCCTGATAAAAAATCGGTACGAGGATGTTCTCGAGGACATTGAGCTGCGGCAGCAGGTTGTAGTTCTGGAACACGAAACCCAGGTGGCGGCTGCGCAATTCCGAGAGCTGGTCGTCGTCGAGGTCGTTGGTGTCTTCGCCGCGCACCTGATACGACCCGCTCGACGGCCGGTCGAGGCAACCCAGGATGTTGAGCAAAGTAGACTTGCCCGATCCGGAACTGCCCATCACGGCCCAGTACTCTCCCTGGCGAAACGTGAACGAAAAATCGTCGAGCGCGCG
>JANMRV010000084.1:0-1430 GCA_031388685.1 Planctomycetota bacterium | reverse complement strand
GAGCGCTTGTTCTTCGACACGCCGCTGGCGCGCATGCGCCGCGCGCGGCTGGCCGGTGGCTCGACCCGGCTCTTGCTACTTTGCGAACGCCCCGGCGATCCAGCGGCGAGCGTCACGCTCAGTTGCCGGAAGGACCAACTGCAAGTCGCGATCGAGAGCGCCGGCGGACTGCGCGAGCCCGAGCTGCTCGTCAGCCTCGACGGCAGGTTCCATCGCGGCGGAACGCGCCTGCAACTCGAGCTACCGGCCAAGGCGCGCTCGTCCGCCACGGGCGTCGCATTTTCCGTGGGCATCGCCGGCCGCGACGGCAAGGAAACGCGACTGCGGCGTTGGGCCGGCGGCCTGCCCGATGAATGGGAGGCCGGAGCGCCGGGCAGGCTGATCGTCGAGCGGCGCGCCTGAGCTGGCGCGAGAAGACGATTGCGCGGCCGCGCGCGGGCTGGTCCACTAGTCGCGTCCAGTTCGAGAGGGAGCGGATCGGTGCTGGTGTGCTGCCCGGTCTTCAAAGCCGGTTGGGTTCCGTGAACAGCGGGACCGGTGGGTTCGATTCCCATGCGCTCCCGCCATCTCACTGGAGTTCCGTCGCGCGACTTCCAATGCTGGGCGCGTGAGCAGTGAGTTAACCCTGCGGCCCTTCGCGTCCGGCGACGAAGCCGCGATCCTGCGCGCCCATGCGCGGGTCTTCACGCACGTCGATCCCGGCTACAAGCCGCTCTCGCTCGAAGCCTGGAACTGGCAGTACGCCAAGTGCCCGGCGGGTTCGCGCATCGCACTCGCCCTGGGAGCTGACGGCGAAGTGCGCGGCCAGTACGCGGGCCTGCGTCAAGAGATCCGCAGCTCAGAAGGCCCGGCGCACTTCACGCAGGCCATCGATTCGTTCAACACCCGTCGCGCCAATCCCGGTCTGTCGCGGACGAGCAGCTTCGTGCGCGCCGGCGAGTTTTTCGCCAAGCGTTTTTGCGGTGCGGCTGCCGAACTCGATCAAGTCGTCTGGGGCCTGGCGATTCCGAGCGTCTGGCGCATCGGCGCAAGCCGCCTGGGTTACGAGCACGTGCGCACGGTCAACTCGCTCGTCGCCAGGCTCGGCGAAATTACGATCGGCGCCGTCGATTCGATGACCGTCGAGGAAAGCGCCGTCTGTCCCGGCGACATCGGCGCGCTGTTCGAACTCGTCGCGGCGGATCGCGGCGCGATCGCAGTGCGCGACCGCGCCTGGATGGATTGGCGTTTTTCAGAGCATCCGATCCACGACTACAGCTTCGGCGTCGTGCGTCAGGGCGGCGCGTTGCGAGGTGTCGGCGTGTATCGGCAGGGCAGTTTCGCCGGCGAGCAGGGCGGGCTGGTCTGCGATTGGCTGGTTCAAAGCGCGGACGAAAGCGCGCGAGTGGCGCTGCTCGCCTGGTTTTGCGCTCGCGCCACGGCGAGCGGTG
>JANMRV010000081.1:0-3047 GCA_031388685.1 Planctomycetota bacterium | reverse complement strand
GCGCGCGGAGAAAGCGAAAAGGTAGGGTGGGAAAGTACCTGACTCCGTACGTCACGCGTCCAACGCGCCTGATTGCGCGAGCGCCGCGAGCACGCGCGCCTTCTCGCTCGGCCGGCAGATCACCAATTCGTGGTTCTTCGGATCGGCCTGGTTGTAGCGATGGTCCTCGCCGCGCAGTTTGCAGACGGTCCAGCCCAGCGCGCGCGCGAGGACTTCCGGCGCGCACGTATCCCACTCTTTCAGGCCTTTCTTGTGCACATAGATGTCCGCACTGCCGAGCAGGAGACGCGAGACCTTGTAACCGACGCTGCCGACGGGCTGCTGCTCGCCGACGCCGAAGATCGTGGCGAACTTCGCGATCCATTCCGGAGTGTGCGAGCGCGAGACCACCATGCGCGCGGCTTTGGGCTGCGGGCTCTTCCCGTTCAACAACGTTCCGCCGCCCTCGATTCCCGCGCGCTTCTGACCTTCGATCGCGACACCCCAAAGCACCTGATCGCTCGCCGGCAGCGCCACCGCGCCCAGCGCGCACGCTCCATCGATACACAACGCCACGTGCACCGCCCAGTCGTCGCGCAGCTGGCTGTATTCCTTGGTGCCGTCGAGCGGATCGATGATCCAGACCCGCGACTTCGATAGGCGCGCCGGCGCATCGGCGGTTTCCTCGGAGAGCACGCCGTCGTCGGGATAGCGGCCTTCGATCAGCCCGCGCAGATATCCGTCCGCCGCCTGATCGCCGATGTCCGCGCGGATACCTTCGTCACTCCAACGGCCGCTGGCGCGCAATCCCTGCACGCGCCGGCCCGCTTCGCGCGCGGCGTGGATGGCGAGCTTCAGGTCGCGTTCGATCCAATCTTGGTGGCTCATGCGAATGTCGAGATGGGGTGGCCTGAGTGCGAAGCGTGCAGTCTAGGCTCGCGGCTCGCAGAGTCGACTGTCGCGCGACTCGAGCGCATCGTATTCTCGATCCGGATCGTCTACTGTCCTGAAGTTCGTCTCAGAGTCCATGCTCGAACCCTCCTTTCAACTCGCGGCGCGCATCGAAGCGGCCGAGGTAGCGGTCGGACGGGCGCTCGTGCGCGCTGCCGACGCGCTTTTCCCGAACGATGAGGCCATGTTCGTCGAGCTGGGGGGTGGCGCCTGCTTCTCGACCGGCAAGATCCAACTTCAGGCTCATGTGGTCGGCATGGGGCTCGACGCTGCGGTGATCGAGGGCGATCTCGACCGATTGATCGAATTGCTGGACGCCCGCCGCATCGCCGCGGACGTGCGCGTCTCGTCGTTCGCCGAGCCCACGCTGGTGGCGCGCCTCGTCTCGCGCGGATTCACTCCACAGGGCAGCGAGATCAGTCTGGCTCGCGAACTCTCGAGCCTGGATCTCCAGGCGAAGCCGCCGGCCGGATACTCGATTCAGGGGCTGCATCCCGGACGGGTCGAGCAGTGGGTTCACACGGTCGCGCTAGGGTCCTATTCGGAGGCCGAATTGTCGCAGGCAATCCTGCAGCCATTGCTCACCAACACCGCAGCCGAGGGTTTCCTCGGCTTCGTGGTCATGCAGGGCAATGAGATCGTCGCTGCAGCGGGAGTGCAGTGCGCATCCGACATCGCAAGCCTTTTCGGGCACGCGACGAAAGAGCGCTTTCGCCACCGCGGATTGCAGCAAGCGTTGATCGCGCACAGCCTGGCGGTCTGCAGCGAGCGCGGATTCACGTTGGCCAGACTCAACGCCGGTCGCGACACGACTTCGCTGCGCAATGCCCAGCGTCAGGGTTTCGTGCCGGTGTACACGCGAGCGATCCTGACACGAGCAGCGACTCGCTGAGGGCACTTCGTCCCTTCAGGGCGTGAACACGAGCGTGCTGACCGTCGCTTGCGCGATCGAGGCGTCGCTCCAATGCACACTGTGGGTCTTGCCGGCCAGGAAGATCGGCACCTGATCCGCATAATGTTCGTCGGCCGGATGTCCACTCTGGCCCATCGGCAGCACGCACAGCGAACGGTCCGGATCACCCGTGTCGGAAATCCAGCGCATCGACGGCCCGTGGTTGACTTCGATCTTGCCCTCGAGCCAACGGCCCGAGAAGGCGGCAATCGTCGTCGCCGAGCCCGGCACGGGATAGGGCCCGCGATTCAGGAAGCGCGCGCCGAAGGGCAGCGACTCGAGCGGATGGCGCGCCGTCCAGGTATGCATGGAACCGTAGTCCCAGCGATGCATGGCCGAGCCGAAGCGCTTGTTGCCTTCGCGCCAGGCGCGCGTCAGCGCGAGCTGCAGGGCGTCGGCTTGTGTCTCGACTTTTCCGCTCGTGCCCAGGTCATCGAACCAGACCGCGGGCAGGCTGCCGTCGAGGGCCGCGAGCACGGCTTCCCCGCGCGAAAAACCCGGCAGCGACGCGAGTCCGAACTGCTCGAGCTCGTCCGAGTAGACGGCGGCGGCGAATTCGCGCTCGAAAAGCGCAAACAGCGCCGACTCGCCGGTCAGCTCCATGGCTCCGTCCCATTCAGTCAATACCTGGTGCGCAAGCAGAGCTTCGCCCTCGGCACCCGCCGGCAACAGCGAAACCACGCGGCTGGCGTACAGCGAAGTCACATCCGCTTGCACTTCGGCGACGTCCGCGGGCCACCACGCGCCGCGCGCGGTCAAGCGTTGGCGCACGCGCGCGACGCGGAAGTCCATGTCGAACTCGGCGGGGAGATCCAGGGCATAACCCTGCGGCCGCACGTCGTTGTTGGCGGTGGCGAGCAAATCATCCGCTGGAGCGAGCACGCGCGGGTTGTCCGACGCCGGACGAATTCCGCGCCAGTGCATGCCGACGTCCCAGGCCGGCAACGGAATGCGGCCGTCGCCCGCGGCGCGATCGGGCACGCGCCCCAGCAGCGTGAACAGCATTCCGCCGCGTCGGTCGGCGGCCACCAGGTTCTGCACCGGGCAGACGAAGTCGGCGCAGATGGCGGGCAACTCTGCGACAGTCTTCGCGCGCGCCAGCCCGATGAAAGCTCCGAATGGATCGAACTCTTCGTAGGCGGTCCAGGCCAGCGATCGCGGCGGC
>JANMRV010000060.1:0-2801 GCA_031388685.1 Planctomycetota bacterium | reverse complement strand
TGCGCTCGGCCAGCGCGCGGTAGGCCACGGCGTCAGCAGTCGAAGACGCGCTCGTGAATCGGGGCGCGAGTTCGTGCACGCCGAACGAACCGAGCAGCAACAGGCTGGCCGAAAAAAGCAGAGGCTGACTGTGGATGAATTTCATAGAGGGTTGGCCGTCGTGTTGCACTGGGCCGCCGCGGGGCGGCATCGCTGCCTTGTGTTCTCGACCAGAACTAGCTCAGAGGATAGGCGCGAAAACGGGGCTTTCCTACTTCCTACTCCCACTCGATCGTCGCCGGAGGCTTCGAAGAGATGTCGAGGACGACACGATTGATGCCGCGCACCTCGTTGATGATGCGATTGGAGATCTTTCCCAGAAGCGCGTAGGGCAGGTGCGCCCAGTCGGCCGTCATGCCGTCGCTGGACTCCACGGCGCGCAACGCACAGGCATCTTCATAGGTGCGCGCATCGCCCATGACTCCCACCGACTTGATCGGCAGCAGCACGGCGAAGTATTGCCAGAGGCCCCTGTGCTGATTCGCACCTTCGATCTCCTCGCGCACGATGCGATCTGCGGCACGCAGGATCTCGCAGCGCTGGAAAGTCACTTCGCCGAGGATGCGCACGCCCAGGCCCGGTCCGGGGAACGGCTGGCGGCCGACGATGCTCTCGTCGAGTCCGAGGTAGCGGCCGATGGCGCGCACTTCGTCCTTGAACAATTCGCGCAACGGCTCGACGAGTTGCATGTCGAGATCCTCGGGCAGGCCGCCGACGTTGTGGTGACTCTTGATCACCGCGGTGTTGCCGCCGAAAACGTTGACCGATTCGATCACGTCGGGATAAAGCGTGCCTTGACCAAGGAATTTCGCGCCGTTGAAGCGCACGGCTTCGCTCTTGAACACGTCGACGAAGTCGCGCCCGATCAACTTGCGCTTGCGCTCGGGTTCGGTGATACCGGCGAGCGAGCGCAGGAAACGCTCGGAAGCATCGACCACGGTCAGGTCGAGATGGAAGTGATCGCGAAACGTGGCCTCGACCGCGTCGCGCTCGCCGTGCCGCAAGAGGCCGTTGTCGACGAAGATGCAATGCAGGCGCGCGCCGATCGCGCGATGCACGATCAGGGCCGCGACGGAACTGTCGACGCCGCCGGAGAGGCCGAGCACGACCTCGCCGCGTTCGCCGACGAGCGCTTTGATCTTGCGTAC
The DNA here is from genome assembly GCA_031388685.1 of Planctomycetota bacterium. GTDB lineage: Bacteria > Planctomycetota > UBA1135 > UBA1135 > JADJQU01. Next base: position 1,614 of record JANMRV010000060.1, on the reverse strand, counting down.
TTCGCGCTCGACGATGCCCTCAGGCTTCCAGTCGCCGGGCATCTTGCAGACGTTGCTGACGAAGTTCTCGATCAACTCCGCGCCGCGCAACGTGTGCGTGACTTCAGGGTGGAATTGCAGGCCGAAATACCCGCGCGCAGGATCGCCGGCCGCGGCGAAGGGGCAGGTTTCGGTCTGCGCATAGACCTGCCACCCCGCGGGCACGCGTTCGACCTGATCGCCGTGGCTCATCCAGACGACGGTGTGGCCGCCGATGCCCTCGAAGAGACCTTCGGCGCGCGTCACGGCGATCGAGGAGCGACCGAACTCGCGCTTGGAGGCCGGACGCACTTCGCCGCCGAGCGCCTGACACATCCACTGCATGCCGTAGCAGATCCCGAGCACCGGGACGCCAAGTTGCAGGATCGCTTCGGGCACCAGCGGCGCGTCCGCCGCGTAGACCGAAGCCGGTCCTCCGGACAGGATCACGCCGCCGAGGTCCATCGTCGCGGCGACTTCGAGTGCGCGTCGTGGAGCTGCAATCTCGCAGTAGCTGCCCGCCTCGCGCACGCGGCGCGCGATGAGCTGTGCGTACTGCGCGCCGAGGTCGACGACCAATATCCCGCGCGGAACGCTCTTCATTCCTGATTGTGGAAGTAGTTCGAAGACTCTTTGGTGATCGTGACGTCGTGCGGATGACTCTCGCGCACACCGGCGCTGGTCACGCGCAGGAATTGCGCGCGTTCCCACAACTCGGGGATCGTTTTCGCTCCGACGTAACCCATGCCCGCGCGCACGCCGCCGACCATTTGATAGACGAACTGCGAGAGCTTGCCGCGATACGGCACCATGCCTTCGATGCCCTCCGGCACGAGTTTGTGGATGTCCTCGACGTTGCCCTGGCGATAGCGCTCCTTCGAGCCCTGCATCATCGCGCCGATCGAGCCCATCCCGCGCACGACCTTGAACGAGCGGCCCTTGAACAGGATCGTCTCGCCGGGACTTTCCTCGAGGCCCGCGAACATCGAGCCGAGCATCACGCTCGAAGCTCCCGCCGCGAGCGCCTTGACCACGTCGCCTGAATAGCGAATGCCGCCGTCGGCGATCACCGGCACGCCGGAGTCGCGCGCGGCGGACACGCTTTCCATGACCGCGGTGAGTTGCGGAACGCCGATCCCCGCGACGATGCGCGTGGTGCAGATCGACCCCGGCCCGATGCCGACCTTGACTCCGTCGGCGCCCGCCGCCACGAGTTCGCGCGTCGCCGCGGCGGTCGCCACGTTGCCGGCGACCACGTCGACGGAAAGCTTGCGCTTCAATTCGCGCACAGTCTGGATCACGTTGGAACTGTGGCCGTGGGCGGTGTCGACCACCAAGACGTCGACACCGGCGGCGACCAGGCGTTCCGCGCGTTCGTAGTCCTGCACGCCGACGGCGGCGCCGACACGCAGGCGCCCGCGGGCATCGCGCGCCGATTGCGGGAACTCGGAAAGCTGCTTCAGGTCCTTCATCGTGATCAGGCCGTGCAAGCGCATCTGGCCGTCGACGATCAGGAGTTTTTCGACCTTGCGCCGGTGCAGGAGATCGCGCGCTTCGTCGAGCGAAGTTCCCGGCGGCGCGGTGACCAGGTCCGTG
>JANMRV010000014.1:0-2279 GCA_031388685.1 Planctomycetota bacterium | reverse complement strand
GCGAGGACGTTGCGCTCGAATCCCGAGCCGCTCGCCACGGAATGGCGTACGCCGCCGAAGTGAGTCCCTCCCCCGGCTGAACCAAGGCTTCACATTCCTGGAGCCCGGGCCCTTACCAGGCCGGAGTGGGGATAGCATTAGTAGGAGCGGCTTCCCACCTACCGACTTCCACCGACCCCGCACCCAACTCCGGCAATCTCATGACAGGACAATTGCGCAGTGCATTCTTGGCCACCGTGGCCGCGACAACGCTTGGCGTCTTCGCCTTCGCGCACGATGACGACGGCAAGGTGCTGGACCGCCAGCGGCCCAATTTCGGGTCCATCTACCACAGCCCGCTCGGTATCAACGGCGCGCCGCTGCCTTCGACCCTCTCGGGAGCGATCGGCGGAGGCGGCACCTACAACGCCCAGCCGTTCAACTCGTTGAACGTCAAGCTGCTGTCTCAATTGCCGCTGAACACCTGGGGTGCGAATCAGCAGAACGGCAACTCGGGTTGGGGGTACACCTCGCCCTCGGGACGCGAGTACGCGTTGATGGGTCTTTACGGCGGCACAGGTTTCGCGGAGATCACCACGCCCGGCCAGACCGTCAACGTCGGTTACGTCGCCGGACCGAACAGTCTTTGGCGCGACGTGCGCGTCTACAAGCACCCGACCCTCGGCCACTTCGCCTACGCGGTCAGCGAAGGCGGCCAGGGAATCCAGGTCATCAATATCACCAACATCGACAACGGCGTGATCACGCTGCTGGGCACGGTCACCACGGGTCCGTCTCCGACAGCGACGCACTCGATGGAGATCAACCAGCAGACGGGTTACCTCTATCGCTCAGGTGGCGGCTCGAACGGGCTGCGCATCTACAACCTCAACAACACTCCGGCGACGCCGGTCTACGTCTCGTCGTGGACGACGCGCTACGTGCACGAAGTGACCTTGGTGAACTACACCTCGGGTCCCCTGGCCGGCAAGGAGATCGCGTTCGCCTGCAGCGGCGGCTCCACGAACACGGGCATCGACGTCCTCGATGTCACCAACAAGTTGGCGATCACGTCGGTGACGGCCCAGCGGCTGACTTGGCCGCTCGCCGCGTACAGCCACCAGTGCACCTTGTCGCAGGACAAGAAGTACCTGTACATCAACGACGAGGTTTACGTTCCGAACAACGGTGGCCCGACGATCAACTTCGTCTACGACATCCAGAATCTCGGCACGTCACAGCCCACCCTGGTTGGTTCGTTCAACAACGGAAACCCGGCGATTCCGCACAACGAATACACCCACGGCACCAAGCTGTTCCAGGCGGCGTACCGCAGCGGATTGCGCGTCTATGACCTCGCTCAGAGCGCGACCAACCCGCCCGAGATCGCCTGGTTCGACACCTACAACAACTCGGACTCGCCGAACTACAACGGGCTCTGGAACGTGTATCCGTTCCACCCGAGCGGCGTCGTCACGGGCTCCGACCTCGAAAGCGGACTGTTCGTCTGGTGGGTCGGCACACCGCTGCTCTCGTTCACGTTCCCGAACGGTCAGCCTGCGACGGTCCCGAACACCGGATCGACACTGCAGGTGCAGATCGGCCAGACACAAGCGAACGTGCTCGTCGCGGGCAGTGAGCGTTTGTGGTGGCGCACCACCGGCAACTGGAGCAGCGTCCCGCTCGTCGCGCAAGGCGGCGGTCTCTACGACGCCAACTTCCCGGCCGTGGCCTGCAACGCGGTGTACCAGTACTACGTGACCGGCACGACCACGAACATCATCGTCTGGTCGAGCCCGGAGGACGCGCCGATCTCGTTCCACTCGACGACCGCGTCGATCTGCACGACAGCTCCGGTCGTCTACTGCACGCCGAAGCTCAACTCCTTGGGCTGCCTGCCGCAGATCGGCTTCGCCGGTTCGAGTCCGTCGGTTTCCGCCGGCTCGGGCTTCACGGTCAACGGAGGCAACGTGCGCAACAACAAGCCGGGCCTGATGCTCTACAGCCTGACCGGCCGCGACAACGCGCCGTTCGGCGGCGGAACGTTGTGCGTTGCGGCGCCGGTGAGGCGCTCCACGCCGCTCAACTCGGGCGGAAACCCGACCGGCGACGACTGCTCGGGCTTCTTTGCCTTCGACCTCAACGCTTTCATCGCGGGCGGCAGCGGAGATCCGGGCCTCGCGGTGATCGGCAACATCGTCCGGACGCAGTTCTGGGGACGCGACCAAGGCTTCCCGTCCCCGAACAACGTCACGTTGACCGAGGGTCTCGAGGCACAGATCGGGCCGTGACCTGACACG
>JANMRV010000893.1:0-1179 GCA_031388685.1 Planctomycetota bacterium | reverse complement strand
GCCTCGCCGGCCCGGACCTGGTGCGCATCTCGGTCTTCAACCCGCTGATCGGCACCGAATCCTGGGACAACTACCAGGCCAGCATCGACGTCTCCGACCTGCGCGAGAACTACGTCTCCTCGAATCGTTCGGCATACGTGCACGAGCACTTCAGCCAGGTCGAACTCGAGGAGCTGCGCAAGAACATGGTCCGCTCCTACGAGAAGTGGTACTACGGCTATCCCCAGCGCGCGCGGCGCTTCATGGAGCGCTCGCTCTACTACATGGAGAACCCGCAGTTCGGCAAGAAGCGCCTTGGTCGCGCGGTCGGCTTGGTGCCTGCGCCGGTGCGCCACAATAGCGTCGCCTGAGCTGACACGGCCGAGTTCGGACTCGCAGAGCTGCGCGAGCGGTTGTGCGGATAGGGCTTGTTCCAAGGCGTCGTTTGAGGCGATCATTCGTCTTCATGTCCGCGCCCGTGGATCTCGACAACCTGACTCCGTTCGAACTGCATTCGTGCGGCCCGGATGATCGCTTGGCGCAGCTGCGCCTGTACAACGCCTGCTTCAAGAAGCCGCTCGATGCGGCCGGGCTCGACTGGCGCTACGACAAGAACCCCTGCGGCCGCGCGATTTCGTTCGTCGCTCGCGCGCCGGGCGGTGAAGCCGTCAGCGGCTATGCCTGCAACCCGCGCGTTGCCGCCAGCCACGGCGAGCACGCGGCCTGCATAGGCGAAACCGGCGATGTGATGACCCACCCAGAGTGGCGCAAGCGCGGGATCTTCAGCGACCTCGATCGCGTCGCGATGGCCGAGGCGAAACGGCAGGGCTGGCCGTTGGTCTTCGGCCTGCCCAACCGGCGTTCGGCGCACATCTTCTTGGAACTCGGCTGGGAAAAAGTCGGCACGCTGCGCGCATGGAGTGCCGTGCTGCGCAACGATGCGCCGGCTCGCGCCGAGCGCGCCAAGGAGGGCCGCCTGGCGGGCTGGACCACGGTCTTCGCGGCACGCCACGCTCGCAGACTGCGCGCCGTTGCCGCGCGCGCCTCCAGCGGCCACTCGCTGGTCCCGATCGATGCTGGATTTCCGGCGGCCGTCGACGAACTGTCGCGCGCGGTCGAGCGGCAGTTCGCCTTCATGGTCCGACGCGAGAAAAACTATCTGGACTGGCGCTTCCTGAAGAGCCCGTCGCGCCTGCACCG
>JANMRV010000892.1:0-2409 GCA_031388685.1 Planctomycetota bacterium | reverse complement strand
CGCGCTCGGCTTCTCGGCGCTCGCGAATACCCTGCCGGTCTGCTTCAGCGTGAACGCTCCGCTGCGCCAGTGTTCGCGCGCAAGCTCCCAACTGCGGCCCGCGACCGTGCAGCGCGCGCGCTCGACGATCCGTCCGAACGGCACCAGTGTCGTGCAACTCAGCAAGCGAATGCCGATTCTCGGCTACGCGAAGCCGTGCTGGTCGCCGACGGGGAGCTTCATCGCGTATGAGATCTGGGACGGTACGTGGTATCCGTGGTTTCAGGATGTCGGCCGCATGACGTCCGGGGGCAAGTCGAAAACCAGTTTGACCGGCGGCCTCGCAATGGGCGGCGCGCCGATTGGTTGGCGGTAGCCCGCGCCGTAATCGAGGTTCACACGCCGAGGGGGGGATTCTCCCGGCTCCGCGCAACAACGAGCATTCCGTTCTGCGGCGCCGGCTGCGCGAGCCGGATCCAGGCAGGCCGGCGGAACAGTCTATTGCTCTGCCTCGGGGATGACGCGCACCCGCAGCACCCTGATCAGCGCGAGCATATGTTGCCTCACAACATCCCAGACGATGTCGAAATCCACGTCTAGGTAGTCGTGGACAATGCGGTGCCGCATGCCGATCACGCGCTCCCAGGGCACCTCGGGACATCGCGCGCGAAAGGTCATGGAGACGCGACCACAGCCTCCCCGAAAGTCTGGACCAAGTGGGTCAGCGCAAGTCGGAGTGTGTCGTCGGCGTCGTACTCGGCGCGCGTCTTGTGGCCGAGCTTCGAGACGGCCAGCTCGGCCTGATCCAGCATGTGGCGCACATAGACCAGATCGTCATGCCGCATACTGAACGATCGCGTCGGCCAGCACGCGGTCCCGCAGGTGCCGGTTCAGGTACTTGGGGTTGACGATGTCAATGCGGCGGCCGCCGAAGAGCTGCGAGAGTTCTTGCTCGACATCGAAGATGCGGAAACCCACCGGGAACGCGGGGTCGAACTCGATGAGGACGTCGATGTCGCTGGCCGGGCCGAAGTCGTCGCGCAACACCGAGCCGAAGAAGGAGAGTTTGCGGATGTGGTGGCGCTTGCAGAGTGCGGCCAGCGGTTCACGGGGAACGGGGATTCGGGGTGTGGGTTGCATGTCGGAGTTGGTGGCAATTCTACCGAAATGATCTTTGCCAATGGTGCGTCCCGACGGGAACAACGCGGGCGGCCGAAGGCCGGTCGCTGTTACCAGGCTTTGTGAACCCGGCGGGCGAGTCCCGTTCAGGCGGTCACCGGAGACCCTGGCAGCAGGCCCGAGGAGCGCGGAGAGATCCACGCGTCCCCAGCGGGGCGTCAAGCGCTGTGGCAACAGCATGAGCTGTTCGCCCAGGAGCAAGCACGCAGGCGAAAACATGAAGTGTAGGGGTCGGTCATCGGCGCCCAGGCGGCGTTCACTCCGTTCCAAACTCCGCTGCGTCAGGGCCCCGCCCTCAAAGGAAGTTCGCAATGCGACACCCGCTTGCCATCCTCTCGACTTTCACTCGACACATCGCAGCCGTTCGAGGAGCACGCATGGCGAGGTCGGCGAAAATCGTTGCGCAGGCAGCTCTTGCGCTTCTCGGAGCGGTGGAGGTCCCCGCGTTTGCACAGAGCTGCAACAGCACGATCACATCCAACCTGACGCTGACAGCGGACTTGGACCTGACGGGATGCACCGGGACCGCGCTGACGTTTGGTGCGGATGGGATCACGATCGACGGTCAGGTTCTGACGTACGCCTTGACTGGTCCGGAGTCGGCAGGGCGATCTGGAGCATGAGTATCAAGCGCACGCTCTTGCCCGCGCTCGTCAACCGCGTGACTTGGATCGCCTGAGGCGTGGCCGCTTCTGAGATCACGGCGACGTGGTCTTGGGGAGGGGCCTCGTTTGAGGCCCTCTCAGGTCTCGTCCCCGCCCTGACAGGTGCGGGTTCGCGCATCTGAAGGTACATTTGGGTTCTCTCCTTGATCCAGGGGGGCTACCGTCCATGGCTCACGAACACATCGAGATGAATCCCGAGATCCTGCTCGGAAAGCCTGTCGTACGCGGCACGCGCATTCCCGTCGAGCTCGTGTTGCGCAAACTGAGCGAGGGCGTGAGCGAAGCGGACCTGCTCGACGCATACCCGAACCTCACCCGGGAAGCCATCCTTGCGGCGCTGGCCTTCGCCGCCGATTCGCTCGCACACGAGAAAATCCACCTCCCCAAGGCCGGCTGATCCCGTGGCCGCGCTGCGGTTTCTCGCTGACGAGAGCTGCGACCATGCGGTTGTGCGTGCCCTGCGAGCCGATGGACACGACATCGCCTCCGCGGCCGAGGAAGGAAAACGCTCGGTCGACGCGGAACTCATCGCCCGCGCGCACGCGGAGCAGAGACTTCTGCTCACGGAGGACAAGGACTTCGGCTG
>JANMRV010000886.1:0-2362 GCA_031388685.1 Planctomycetota bacterium | reverse complement strand
GCTTGCGGCTTCGAGCAAGCACGCGACGCGTCAGACGCTGGCGTTGTTGCTCAGCGACGGTCGCGATCCGCGCGCCGCGCAGCATCCCGACCAGACGGCACTGCGCGCCGCGCTCGCAGCCTCGCGAATCGAACTTACGGTATTTGCCTTTGGTCCCGACGCGGACACGGAGTTCCTGTCGAGTCTGCTGCCGCCCGGCCGCGAGCTTGCACGCATCGATGATCCGCGCCGGCTCGGCCTGATCCTTTCAAGAGCGCTCGACGCGCAGCGTGTGCGACAACCGACCACGGTCGTGGTCGGCGACGCCGGCACGTTTTTGGAGGGTTCGCTGGCCAGGGAGTTGGCGCCGCTGCTCGCGACGGCAGCACCGCAAACGATCGAGCGCTCGTGGATCGCGCGCACGCAGGGATCCGCGGACGTGCTCTGGCGCAGCGCCGAGGGCGATCCACTGCTCGCATTGCGTGCAGTGGGACTTGGAGCCTGCGCCGGGTTGGCGAGTCTGCCTGCGGAAGGCTGGGCTTCTAGCTTGCGCGAACCGGCCATTCTCGCGCCGTTGCTGCGAGCGCTGGCGCGTGCAGGACCGGCGCGGCTGGCTTTGCCGCGCGCCACGCTCGAGCGCGGCGTGCTTTGGATCCGCGGACTCGACGCCACGTACCCCGTGACGCTGAGCGCAGTCTTCCCCGGCGGCATGGAACTCGAGCTCACCCCCCCGACGCAGTTCGCCGAGAGTCCGCTGACCTCGCGCAGCGCCGCGCTCCCCGCCGAGCTGCTGGCAGCGCTCTCGCGCGTGGCGCGCACGAGCGTGATCGGGTTGCGAAGCGAGCAGGGCGACGTTCGGGGCAGCGTCGCCTTGGCGCCACCGATGTCGGCCGAATTCTGCCAGGCTCCGCTGCGAATCGGGGCGCCTGGTCCACTGCCAAAGAAGTCCGCGGCCGACCGAGCAGAGCGTGGACCCCATCGGGCATCGCAGGGAGTCCTGCTGGGCTCACTGACGCTCCTGGGAGTCGCACTTCTGATGGGGCTGAGGCCCCGGTAGGGAAGCCGCCATCCCCGCGGATCAAGGATTTCGCCCGCTGCTCCGATAGTCCGGTCGCGACCCCCCATAACATCCGGCCGCAGGAGCCAAGCATGCGATTCGATTCCATCCGCACCCGCACATCGTCCGCCGCCGCCCTTGGCCTGCTCGCCATGTTCGCGGGCTGCATCACGACCACCGAAGGGCAGCAGCCCAGGAAAATCAGTAACAGTCCGTGGCTAGAAGCCTCACCGGTATTGCGCCAGCAGATCGAGGACGAGGCGCAACGCATGCCTTGGACCCACGGCCACGAACGCATCGAACAGATTCATTGGTTTGCGACGGTCGGTGAACCGGCCTATCCGAAGCTGCTGGAGCTGGCGCAGGATCCGCGCGCGGACGTCGCCGGTAGTGCACTGGCCGCGCTGGGAGCGACGCGCGACAGTCGGTTGGTGAACGTGTTGCACCAGATTGAATGGAAAGAGACCACGGCTCCGGCCCTGCGCTACGAACGCGCGCGCATGTTCTTGCGCCTGGGAGACTGGAGCCATGCGCCGGTGCTGATCGCCGGGCTGCGCGACGAGTCGACGATGAGCCGCGCGCTGTGCGCCCAGGCGCTCTTCGAATCCACCGGCGAGCGCTTCGGTTACGACGCGAAAGAGGCTTCGATTGCCCGCGACCAAGCGGTGCTGCTCTGGGAGGCTTGGTGGAAGGACCGCCAGAGCGAAGGCATCCTGGCCGCCTCGCACTGAGCGGCTCGGCGCGCCATCAGATCTTCTTGGACAGTGCGGCGAGCAGGCCCCGGAAGCGCGGCTCTTCCCGAAGCGACGACAGGTCCGGGTCGGCCAGCAGATGCTCGGCATCGTCGTAGCCGTGGCGCACAGCTTCCTCGAGCGAAGTGAGCGCTTGCGCGCACTCACCGCTGAGCGCTAGCGAACAGGCCAGGTTGTAGTGAGCCGTCGAATCCTGCGGTTGCAGTTCGACCAGCCGCCGATCGACCGCCAGGCCCTCCCCGTAACGGCCCAGTTTCGTCAGGACCATTCCCAGGGAGGCCAAGGCCTCCGCGTTCGAGGGCCGTTCGCGGGCTTGCGAGCGCAGCGAGCATGGAGGCGGGTTCGGGGCGGCCGGAATTTTTCTTGAGGCGTGTTTTCGCCTGCGGAGCGGGTCGCCGTCAAGCGATTTTCCTTAGCCGCTGCTGCGAGCATGCAGGCGCACTGCGCCAGAGCGAGCGACTAAGAGAGAATCGTCGAGCGCGCGGCCGAGACCGCGCCGGAGCCGCGAGGAACACCCGCGCGCAACGCACAGACCGATACGAGGCGACAAGACAGGCAACGCGCCGCAGGCACC
>JANMRV010000849.1:0-8343 GCA_031388685.1 Planctomycetota bacterium | reverse complement strand
GTGCTGCGCTCGGCGAAGTGCACGCACCTTGGCTGCACGGTCGGCAGCGAAGTGGACGCCCAGGGTCGGATCCTGTGCCCGTGTCACGTTTCGTATTTCAACGTGAAGACGGGTGAGCCCAATGCCGGCGCACCCGCGAAGGATCCATTGCCGTCGATCGGCTGGGTGCTGATGGACGCGGAACTGAACATCGTGGCCAGCCGTTCTACGGACGGACAGCTCCATGGAAAGCTGGATCCGGCAAAAACCGAAGGCCTCGACGTGTACATCGCCAAACGCTCTGACGGGAGGTCTTGAGTGAAACTCCTTGATGTCCCGCGCATCACGGCCGAGTTCGCGCGCGATCGCTTTCCGCTCGAAAAGCTCAACGCCGAGTCGATGCTCACGAAGAAGGAGGTCCCGGTTCACCGCATGAGCTGGGCCTACTACCTGGGCGGATTGGCGCTGTTCTTCTTCCTGGTGCAGGTCGTCACCGGCCTGATGCTGCTGTTCTATTATCAGCCGACGGTCAGCGACGCGCATGCGTCCGTCGAGTACATCAGCCAGCACGTCAGCGGCGGTGCGCTGGTCCGCAACCTGCACGCCTGGAGTTCGTCGGCGATGATCCTGACGGTCATCGTGCACGTCCTGACGACGTTCGCGATGAAGGCTTTCGCGAAGCCGCGCGAGCTGACCTGGGTGACTGGCGTCGGACTGGCGCTGCTGGTCTTCAGCTTCGGCTTCACGGGCTATCTGCTGCCCTGGAATCAGATTGCGGTCAACGCGACCAAGGTCGGGCTGCAGTCGATCGAAGCGATCGGACAGTACCTGCCGGGCGAGATGGCGACCTGGCCGAAGTACGCGCGCGAGACGATCCAAGGCGAGGCTGCGGTCGGGCAGGCGACGTTGTCGCGCTTCTATGCGCTGCACGTGATCCTACTGCCGCTGCTTGTCGCCGGACTGCTCGGGTTGCACCTCTTCCAGGTTCAGATCCACGGCATGAGCCATGGAGTCGACGCCGAACACGTCAAGCGCGAGAAGTTCTTCCCGTTCTTCGTGATCAAGGACCTGTCGGTGTGGGGCGTTGCGTTCCTGGTCCTGTTCGTGCTCGGCCTGTGCCTGCCCTTCGAATCGTTCTTCGCCTATCCGCTGATGGAACCGTTCGACCCGCTCGGCTCGACGCCCGAGGGCATCAAACCGGAGTGGTACTTCTACTTCGTCTACTACCCACTCGAACTCTTGCCCTACTGGGTCGTGATGCTGGCCATGACCGCGCTCGTCGGCGGCCTTTTCCTCGCACCATGGGTCCTTGCCGGGTCGAATCGCCGCACGCTGCGCGCAATCGCGATCGCCGCGGCCATCTACTTCGTGGTGGTCACGCTGTTCGGCCAGCAGATTTACGAAGTTTTCAAGGGAGTGAATCCATGACTCGACGCATCGCCGTCACGCTCATGTTCGCTGTACTCGCGCTGGACGCGCGGGCTGCCGCGCACAACGAATTCCAGACCTTCGTGCGCAAGAATTCCGGCCGGCCGGTGGACTGCGCGCTGTGCCACGTGCATTCGAACGGTCCCGAAGGCACGGGAGCGGGACAGGTCGGGAGTCTCAACCCGGCGGAGTTGGAACGCCTCGGTCGCGCGCGCGCCGCGTTCGAGCCCGGCACGATCGTGGACAGCCCGATCCTCAACGGCTTCGGCGACAGCCTGGTTGTGCGCCTCGGCAAGAAGCGCATCCTCGAACTGCGCTCGGCGCCCGCTGAACTTGCCGTGGAAATCAGCCAGACGAGCGATCTCGACCTGGACGGCATTTCTGACTCGAGCGAGTACCTCGCCGGCACGCATCCCTTGATCGCCAGCGACGGGAATCCCTGGAGCCTTTTCCTTCACAACCTGCGCCGGCGTGCTTTTCAGCTGAGCATGATCACGGTCGCGACGGGGCTGGGCTTGTTCGGATTCATCAATCTCCTGCATGGGTTCGCGCTGCGCCTTCGCGCGCGGCAGGACCAGGGTCCTATGAGCGCCTGACGCCATGAACGAATCGAAGCGCGCGTACACGGTGCTGGCGATGAACACACTCGCCTTCACGATCTGCTTTGCGGTTTGGACCATGAACGGCGTGCTGGTGACGCACCTCGTGACCAGCGGAGTCTTCGACTGGACCTCGCTGCAGATCGGTGTCTTGATGGCGACGCCTGTGCTCACCGGCTCGCTGCTGCGCCTGCCGGTCGGTCTCTTGACCGACCGCTACGGTGGACGACCGGTCTACTTCGTGCTGATGCTGCTCGCCGCCGCCGCGCTGCTGTTCAATTCGCGCGCCGACACTTTCATGGAGTTCTTCTTCGCCGCCCTGGGTTTCGGCATCAGCGGGGCATCGTTCGCCGTCGGCATCGCCTACACCTCGGTGTGGTTCTCCAGGGAACGCCAGGGAACGGCGCTTGGGATCTTCGGCGCCGGCAATGCGGGTTCCGCGCTGACCTTGCTCGTCGCGCCGCGCCTGCTGACGCACCTGACGGAGAGCGGGGCGACTCCGGAGGGCTGGCGTCAGTTGCCCCTGATCTACGCGGGGACGTTGGCGGCGATGGCCGTGATTTTCTGGCTCTTCACGCATCCAAAGACCACGGCGCATGGCGCGGAGAAGACGCTGATCCAGCGCCTCGCTCCGCTGGGCAACGTGCGTGTCTGGCGTTTCGGCCTGTACTACTTCCTCGTCTTCGGAGCGTTCGTCGCGTTGTCCCAGTGGCTCGTGCCGTACTACGTGCGCTTCTATGAATTCCCGCTGGCGACCGCCGGTCTGCTGGTCTCGATCTTTGCGCTGCCCTCGGGCCTGATCCGCGCCCTCGGCGGCTGGATGTCCGACCACTTCGGCGCGCGGCGGGTCATGTACTGGGTGCTGGGCACGTGCGTCGTGGGCTTCTTCCTGTTGATCTTCCCGCGCATGGATGTGCTTTCGCCTGGTGACGGCCTCAGCGCCTCGGCCGACGGCGTGATCGAGTCGATCGACGAAACGACGATGGTCGTGCGCTCCCCGCGCACAGGCAAGTCAGCGCGCTACGACATCGGCCGCGCGCCACAGAACCAGTCGAGCGCGCTCTCGAGTGAGGCCAGCGACCTGCGCAGTCTGCGCGTCCTGCCGCAGCGCGTTTCGTGGAAGGAATGGGGCCAGAAGGTCGAACCCGGCAGCGAAGGCCGCATCCTGCGCCGGCCGTACAAGGTCGGCGACACGGTCAAGAAGAAGGAACTGCTGGCCGTCGGCCGCACGCAGATTTCTTTCCAGGCCAACGTCTACATTTTTACGCTGATCGTGTTCCTCGTCGGCATCGCGATGGGCATCGGCAAGGCTGCCGTCTACAAACACATTCCCGATTACTTCCCCGAGGAAGTCGGCGTCGTCGGCGGACTCGTCGGTGTGATCGGTGGCTTGGGCGGATTCGTCTGCCCGATCCTGTTCGGACAGCTGCTCGACATGACGGGGCTGTGGACGACCTGCTGGATCTTCCTCTTCGCGCTCTCGGTCATCTGCCTCTGGTGGATGCACCGAGTCGTCGAGCGCATCCTGCGCGAGGCAAACCCCGAGGCATCGCTGCGCATGGAACACCTGGCTCCGCTGGGTTCGCCGCCCCTGGCGGAAGACGAATACGTTTCGGTGCCGGCAGGTTCGCGCTTGACCAAGCCGAGCGAGAAGAGCTTGCCACGGCTAGGCGCTTGACTTTGCCGCGCATGCAGCGGCTCTCCGACTCGAGCATGACCAGGATCGAATTCACGAACACGGGAGCTTCCCTGGCGCGCGCGGCCTTGGAGCTGCAGGTATGAACACGGCACAGCCCCAAGATCTCGCGGGAGAACTGGCGCGCCTGCCGCACTTTTCGAGTCTTGCACCCGATCTGCTCGCGAGCGTGGCGGCCGGTGTGCGCATCGCGAAGTTCAACGTCGGCGGCGTGGTCTTTTCCCAGGGCGAAGCAGCGCGTGCGTTTTTCGCGATCCGTCGCGGAGCGGTCAAGGTCTACCGCATGTCGGCGGACGGCCGCGAGCAGGTCCTGCACACGTTGCGCGAGGGACGGACGTTTGCGGAGGCAGCGGTGCTCTCCTTCGGCAGTTATCCCGCACACTGCGTGGCGCTCGAGGACGGAACCGAGCTGCTCGAGATCGAAGGCAAGACGCTCCTGCGACTCTTCAAGGAAGATCCGCGCCTCGCGGCTTCGATGGTCAGCTCGCTCGCGATCTGGCTGCACGGCATGGTCGAGCGCGTCGAGGAACTGCAGGTCGCCAGCGCGGGAGCGAGATTGGCGCGCTATCTATTGAAGCTACCGGCCAAAGGCGCGCAGGACCCGCTCGAAGTCGAATTGCCGCTGGCGAAGAAGGATCTTGCCGCGCACCTCGCGATCACGCCGGAAACTTTTTCGCGCCTGCTGCGGCGCTGGCAGGATCAGGGCATCGTCGGCGCGCAGGGCAAGAAACTGCAGCTGCTCGACACGCGCGTGCTGACGGCGCTGGCCGACGAGGGCTGATTTCGCGGCGGAATTGACCTGGGTCAAGGCGCGAATCGGCGATTCGGGCGATGGTTGGGTCGCGCCCCGGGCGGGTCCCGGGCACAACCCCCAAGGAGCCAAGCCATGCGCCCGACAGACATCCTCTCCTCTGAACACCGCGTCATCGAACTGGTCCTCGACTGCCTCGAGTGCATCGCACAGGGCGCCCGGAAGAACCAGTCCCTGGACATCGTTTCCGCCGACAAAGCCGTGCTATTCCTGGCCACCTTCGCCGACGCCTGCCATCACGGCAAGGAAGAACAGCAGTTGTTCAAGGCCCTCGAGGCGCGTGGCATGCCGACGGGTGTCGGACCGATCGCCGTCATGCTCGGCGAACACGAGATCGGCCGCGCACTGATCCGCGAAATCGATGCTGCGATTTCAGCCGCGAAAAATCGCGAAGCGGGCGCGCCTGAGCGTTTCGCCGACAAGGCCCACGACTACGTGGAACTTCTGCGCGATCACATCGCCAAGGAGGATCAGGTGCTCTTCCCCATGGCCGAGAGCATGCTCACCTCACAGGAGAAGGAGCACGTGCTCGCCATGTTCGAGAAGGTCGAGCAGAGTCACCCCGCGGGCACGCATCAGGCGATGGAAGCGATCGCACGGGATCTTGCGTCGCGCTTTGGCATCGACGCTTCGAAGCATTCCGCCCCGCTCGCGGTCGGCGGCTGCTGCCATCACGCATCGCCGGCGCAATCCGACGGTCGCGAAAGAAGTTCCTGCGGCTCAGTTCGCACAACTGCGTAGCGGCTGCGCACTTCGCTGCAGCCGCATGAATGCGCCTGCGGCAGTAGGCTTGAATGCGGCACTCCTCACACCTCGAATTCACAACAGGCACATGCGAGTCGTCTTCCTTCAAAAGTATCTGCCCCAGGAAATGCTGGGCATCCAATGGCTCGCCCGTTCGCTGCAGCGCGGAGGTCACGAGGTCAAGGTACTGCTGCTGCCCGACACGAACTGGGAGGCCAAACTGAAGGAGGCGAATCCCGGTCTGCTGGCTTTTTCGATGACCACCGGCGACCACGTCTTCTATTCGAAGGTGGCGCGCCGGGCGAAGGAACTGACGGGTGCGCCGACGATCTTCGGCGGGCCGCACCCGACCTTTGTGCCGGACATGGTGCTCGATCCCGCGATCGACTTCGTCTGCCGCGGGGAAGGCGAAATCACGCTGACCGACCTGGCCACGGCCTTGGAGAACGGACTCGACACGAGTTTCATTCCCAACCTTTCCTACGAGCGCGGCGGCGTGCGCATCGACAGCCCGCTGCGGCCGTTGATCGAAGACCTCGACGATCTCGGTTATCCGCTGCGCGAACCGCTGTATGAATCGGGCGAGTTGTACAAGAACTGCGAGCGCAAGATCTTCTTGACCCAGCGCGGTTGCCTCTACAACTGCTCGTTCTGTTTCCACCACGCCTGGCGCGACAAGCTCTACAAGGCGAAGCCCAAGGAATACTTGCGCAAGCGCTCGGTTCCCCAGGTGCTGGCCGAAATCGACGAAGTTCGCTCGCATTATCCGCTGAAGTTCCTGCACTTCCTCGACGACATCTTCAACGTCGACGACGAATGGCTGGTCGAGTTCTGCCGCGAATATCCCAAGGCGATCGGCCTGCCCTTCGACGTGATCCTGCGCACGGCCCAGACCACGCGCGAGCACATGCAGATGCTCAAGAGCGCCGGCTGCATCTCGGCGCGACTCGCTTTCGAATCGGCGAGCGACGTGATCCGCAACAAGGTTTATCGCAAGGGCACGACGATCGAGCACTTGCGCGACTCCGCGCGCTTTGTGAAGGAGCAAGGCATTCGCCTGACGACGCTCAACTTGCTCGGTTCACCGGGCGCGACGCTCGCGGATGAACTCGCCACGCTGCAACTCAACATCGATTGCGAGGTCGATCACCCGTTGTGCAGCCTGCTGCAACCTTATCCAGAGACCGACATCAACGACATCACGCGCGAAATGGGTTTCGCAGTGGATTCGTACGATCAGTTCCCGCAGAAGTTCAATCGAACGAGTTCGATCGCCCATGCGCATCGGCACGAAGTCGAGAACTTGCACAAGCTCTTCCCGCTCGCCGTACGCTTCCCGGCCCTGCGGCCGGCCATCCCGACCTTGGTAAAGTCGAAGGCGCTTTCGAAGGCCTATCTCGCCGCGTATCTGCTGTGGACTGAGTATCTAGTCTGCGAGCAAAACCAATCCTGGGCCAAGGCGACGAACACGTCGAGCCTGCGAACCTTTCCGCCGATCGACTTCGTGCGCCGCGTGTCTTCGAAGACCACGCTCAAGGTCAAGGAAGCACTCTTCGGTCGACGTTTCTCCCACGATCGCCTCGCGCTGCAGATGGAAGAAGATACGATCGCCCACCAGGGCGGTTGAGGTTCAGAGCCCGCGCAGCCAGCGTGGCACGAAGGGCGCCTGGGCGGGATCGGCGAGAGTGCGGTCCAACTTCGCGAGCAACGCGCGTTTGTCCTTTGACAAGGTCCCACCGAGCACCAGCCGATTCGACGCGTGGTTCGAGCGAAACAGACTCGCTCTCAATTCCAATCCCGCGACGAATTCGCGCAGCTCCGCGGCCAGCTCGATCTCGTTCATGTGATCAAATTCGCCGCGTTGGTCGGTGTCCCACAGCGGCGTACCTTTCACCGGAGTCATGACCAGCGTGCTGACGAAACGCGGCTGGATTTCGTTGACGACGCGCGCACTCTCTCGCGCGTGCTCCTTCGACAATGCCCTTCCGCCTGCGCCGAGAAGGATCATCGTCGACAATTTGACGCCGGCGTCTTGGGCCTTCTTCGCGACGCGGACCATCTCGGCTGAGTCGACGCCCTTGACCAGCTTTCCGAGAACCGCGTCGTGGCCGCTTTCGACGCCCAAGTAATAGAGCGAGAGGCCGGCTTTGCAGAGGCGCTCCATTTCCTCGGGCTTCCTCACCTGCAGCGACTGCGGCGACGCGTAGCAACTGACGCGCTGCAAATTGGGAAACGCAGCGCGCAATTTTCCGAGCACAGCCTCGAGATAGCTCTCTTTCGCGATCAGCGCGTCGCCATCGGCCAAGAACACCTTGCGCACACCGGGCTCGACACTCGCGGCCCACTCGATTTCGCTCTCGAGTTCCTCGAGCTTGCGCACGCGAAAGCGCTTGTCGCGGTACATCGCGCAGAACGCGCATTCGTTGTAGCTGCAACCGATCGTCGCCTGCAGGATCAGACTGTCGGCTTCGGACGGCGGACGGTAAAGCGTGCCCTCGTAGGTGATCATCAGTCTTTCTTTTTCTTCTTCTTGCCGAACAGGCCGCCTAGCCCGTCTTCGAGTCCGCCCTTGAGCGCTTCCTCAGCAGCCTTTTTCAGGGCCTTTTCGAGGAAGCCCTTGCCAAGTCGAATCTTCGGACTCGTCCAGGAGCCGTACAACTCCAGCGGCACATCCATCTTCGGATCGAGCACGTTGCGCAGCGGCTCGAGTTGGGACTCGACCTTCGTTCCGAGCATTTCCAGCGGGACCGCGAAGGCCAACTCAAACGTTTTCAGGGCCAGGTTCGTGTTGCCGTGGAAATTGATATCGCGATCGCCGATGCGCACCGGAATCGAATCGTAGTGCGCGATGCCGTTCTTGATCTTGATCGGAATCGGCTTGACCACTGTGCTCTTCGATGTGGGCACTTTGCCGCCGACGAGTTGCAAGGCCTGCGCCATTCCAGGCAGCAATTGGTATTCGACTTCTCCGAGATTCAGGTCGAGCTCGCCGGACAACTTGGCCAGGTCTCCGTCCATGGGCAGCACAAGATTTCGGCCGCTGAGGATCGTGCGCTTCGTCGGATCGTCCTGGCGCAACTGCACCA
>JANMRV010000829.1:0-1441 GCA_031388685.1 Planctomycetota bacterium | reverse complement strand
GGGTGCATCGGTTTCCGTGGGGGAAGCGCGGGATTGTAGAGCCGCAGAGGTCGAAGTAGCCAAGGCCTGCTCGGCTTTCGTTGCCCGACCCAAAGGCCGCGGCTATGCTGCTCGGCCCAGTTTGCCGCGACAGGCGCAACGGAATGACCCTGCGCGTCGTGTTGGCTCACCAACGTTCTATTCGTTCGGTCGCGCCCTTAGGAAGGCGCGAATCTCCATGGAAGATCAGCAGTCGCCCCAGGGCGCGCGTGCTCACGCGCAGGTCAAGGTCTTCATTGAGGGCAACTATCGCAAGCTTTGCCGCGACTTGCCTCAGACCGTTTTTTTCTGCCCGGAATGCAAGGGCCACCCGCGTCGCCGCCGCGGATGCGCGCGCTGCGAGGGCTTCGGCAAACTGACCCGCGATTCGGTCCAGGAGCTGATCGGCTGGGTTGTCGGCGCGGCCTTCAAGACGCGCAAGAACAAGTTCCACGGCGCCGGCCGCGAGGACGTCAACGTGCGCATGCTCGGCGGCGGACGTCCGTTCGTGATGGAGCTGCTCAATCCCAAGCAGAGCGACGTCGACCTGGCCGCCGTGGAGGCCGAGATCAACCGCCGCAACGCAGGCCGGCTCGAAGTCATCGGTTTGCACTGGACCGAGAAGACGCGCGTGCGTGTGGTCAAGGAAAGCAAACACGCCAAGGAGTACCGCGCGCTCGTCGATGTGCACGGGCCCTTTGACCTGGCCGCGGTGAACGCGATGGTTTCCAAGCGCACCGCGCTGATCCAGCACACGCCCGAACGGGTTGCGCATCGCCGCGCCGACGCCGATCGCGAACGCTGGATCGAATTCATCTCAGTCGAAGCTGCGCCTGCGAGTCCCGAGGGTGTCGCTCGACTCGAAGTACGCCTGCGCACGCAGCACGGCACCTACGTCAAGGAAGCGATCAGCGGCGAAGGCGGCTCGACGCGGCCTTCGCTGAGCGCCTTGATCGGTGCGCCCTGCGAGTGCAACGAACTCGACGTGACGCAGATTCTCGACGAAGAAGGCGCCGAAGCCCCGGCTGCGCCCGTGCGACCGGTCGCGCCGGCGGCGTGGGGTTCGAATCTCGACGATTGAGCGTTATTTTCCAGCGAGCGCCGCGTCGAGCGCACCGCGGACCGTATTCGAGAGTTCCCCGTCGCGCAGCTTCGTCAGCGCGGCTTTCTGCTCCGCACTGAACGTCCTGGGCAGCAGCGCGCGCGCCATGTTGTAGCGAACGAGGCAGTTGACGATCTTCGGATCTGAAAGTTCCTTGATCAGATCGTCGACGCTCTCCTCGGCGAAGATGGCCGCGAACTTGTCGACGATATCGGCGTCCGCGTATCCGATTCCGCCGAACTTGGCCATCTGCCCCTTCGTCGGAATCTGATAGTCGCTGAGGCCGATCTTCATACGACGCAGGATTTCCGACTTGAGTCC
>JANMRV010000813.1:0-5468 GCA_031388685.1 Planctomycetota bacterium | reverse complement strand
CTAGCTGGTAGACCGCGCGATCGGCGCGCGGCGCCTTTTCGTCGCGAGCCAGCGCGCGCAGGATCTGACGGCCAATGTCCGCGTCGTCCGAACCGAGCGAGGACTCGCCGATCGTGCAGGCGGCTTCGCGCACGCCGACCGAATCGGGCGCGCCGCGCCAGGCGCGGTCGAGCAATTTCAGCGCGGCATCGCGGTCGCCCGCGCCGAGCGCATCGAGCGCGAGCAGGGCGTCGATTTCCGCCAGCACGGCGGGCGTCCTCGAGGATTTTGCGCACTGTGCGAGCAATTGAGCGCGCTGCCCCGCAGCCGCTGTTCCTGTCAGCGTGCCGAGCAGAGTGCGCGCGGCGGCCCAGACACGCGCTTCGTGCTTCGACAGCGCCGCAAGCGCACTCCACTGGCCCAGGGCGGCCTCGGTTTTTCCAAGCCGCGCGTTCGACCAGAGCGCAAGTTCGAGCGCGGCCTCGACGAGTTCCGGGCGCACGGCATTGGAATCGGAGGCCGCGAGCCCCAGCAGCGGCTCGAGCGTGGCAACGGCCGGCGCGAATTGCTCGCTGCTGAATTGACACCAGGCCAATCCATATCGGCTCGAAGCCGCGAGCTCCGGCGGGGCTTCGGATCCGAGCACTGCTCGATAGTGCGCACTGGCTTCTTCGAAGGATCCGGCCTTCGACAGGCGCTCGGCCAGCTCGAAGTGCGCTTCCGCGGCGACGTGCTTGGCGCCCGGCTCGCTCAATGCCGACTGCAGCCTGGCTACGGATTCGGGACCGTCGGCGAGACGCGCGCTGGCCAGCAAGGCTTCGCTGCGGCGTTCGCCCTTGGCAAAGCGCTGCAGATAACGATCGTAACCGGAGCGCGCCGCGGCCAGATCGCCCGCGTCCTCGCTCGCGCGCGCGGCCATGAAACTGCTTTCGTCGGCGGCCGGACCATCTTCGAACGTGCGCGCCAATTCCGCGAACATCGCCGCCGCGCGCTTGTGATCCTTGCGCTGGTAGCGGCACCACGCCGCGCGCAAACGCGTCTTGTCACGGCGCGCGCGATCCTTGTCCCCATCGGCCGCCGTCAAGAATGCCTGTTCGGCCTGTTCGTGTTGTCCGAGAGCGTAAAAGCCCTCGGCGGCCGCCAACAAGGCTTCGATGCGGTAAGGCGAGTCCGGACTGCGCTCCAAGAGTTTGCGTGCGAGCCGCACGGCCTCTTCAGGCCGTTTGGCCTCCAGGCTGGCGACGGCTCCGGCCTGCAAGGCGTAGTCGCTGTCCGCGCTTTCGTACGCGGCGCGGGCCTCGTCGGGCCGGCCTTCGGCGGAAAGCAGATCGGCGCGCAGTGCCGCCCAGCGCGAGACGAGCTTGGGGTCCTGTTCGGCAATGCTCGCGCGCGCCACCAGCGCCAGCGCAGCTTCGTTGTCTCCGCTGGCCATCAACGCGCGCGCGCGCCAGTAGGCGGCCTCGTTGCCGTCGCCGACGAGTTTCGGATCGAGCAGCGCGAGCGCGCCCTTGGCATCGCCGCAGGCCAGACGCTCGACCGCGCACTGCAGACGAGCTTCGGCGACGAAGCGCGAATCCGGATAACGCTCGATCAGCGTGCGAAAACCCTTGGCCGCATCCTCGTGACGGCCGAGACTCGCGCATGCGAACGCGGCCCCGCGCAGCGCGGCATCGGCGAAGGCACCGCTGCCGACCTTGCCGTAGGCGATCAGCGCGTCGTCCGCTTTGCCGAGTTCGAGCAGCGCCTCCGCGCGCAGGAACTGGACCTCGCCGGAACGAGCATGCCGGCCGAAGCTCGTCAAAAACTCGTTCCCACGCTCGAGGGCAGCCTTGAAGGCGCGAGCCTTGAAGGCGCACCAGGTCAGGCCGCAGGCGGCATCGGGCGCGTACTCGCTCTTGGGCGCGCGCTCGAGCACCCATTCAAAGGCGCGTTCCGCTTCCGCTGTGCGGCCCACAGCCAGCAACGCATCCGCCAGCAGCGCGCGAGATGGAATCACCAGGTACTCCTTGCCCAATTCGAGCGTGCGCTCGAGGGCGCGAACCGCTTCGGCCGGCCGGCCGAGATCGAGTTCGCATTGCCCCAGGCGAAAGTGCGCTTCGGACTCGAACTCGAAGCCACGCAGCCGGCTCAGGGTTCGCAGCCAGACCGCCGCTTCGTCGGTCTGCTTCTGTTCGAATAGCGCGCAGGCCAGTCGATAGCGCGCTTCATTGGCGCGTGGGTGGTCGGCGTGCTCGCGAAGGAAGCTTTGTGCCTCGCGCTGCAACTCGCTGGTCATGCCCTTCGAGGCGAGACCGGCCATGTAGCGCAGCGCTTCGTCGGCATCAGCCTGAAACAGGGACATCGCGACCAAGGCCAGGGAAAGGAATGCCTGCATGGGAGAGTGCCTGCGTTGGAGCGTTGCGGTCGGCGGTCGATTCAAGGCGCGGCGGACGCCGCGCGGCATTGAACTACCTCGGTAGTCCTACCGCGGTAGTATTTCGCTGTCCGGGCGCCGGCGGAAGTCCCTGTTTTGTAAGTCTTCGTGACTCGACTTCGGCTGAAGCCAAATTCGCCGGGTGCGGGGAAGTCGCGCTGCGCTTCCGCCGGCGGACTTCCTCCGACAGAATCCGCGCATGCAAATTTCACTTCTTGTCGGCCTGGTCCTTTGCGCGTTGCCCTGCGCCTGCGTTGCGCCGACGGCGAGCGCGGGCACAGCCAACGGCCAATCTGCTGCGCCGGCGGGCCAACGCGTGCTGGTCGTGGGCGGAACGATTCGGGTGGCGGCACCGGACTGGGCCGTGGCCCGCGCGCTGTACGCCGAGAACGGACGCGTCATCGCCGTGGGCAGCGAAGCAGAAGTGCGCGCTGTCGCGCGCGCTCCCTTCACGACGATCGAACTCGACGGCGCCGTAGCGGTTCCCGGATTGATCGATGCTCACGGACACCTCGAGGGTCTCGGCGAGTCCCTCGAGCAAATCGACCTGCGCGCAGTGACCAGCTACGCGGAGTTGATCTCGCGCGTCGCGGCGCGCGCGAAGAGCGAGCCCCCCGGCACATGGATCGAGGGCCGGGGCTGGGACCAAAACCTCTGGGCCGGGCAACAGTTCCCCCACCATGCGCTGCTGTCAGAGGCAGTTCCCGATCATCCGGTGCTGCTGAGTCGGGTCGACGGGCACGCGCTGCTCGCGAACGCGAAAGCGCTTTCGATCGCCGGACTCTTCGGCGTTCAGCGCGATGAATTCCCGCTGCCGGGGGGCCGCATGTTGCTCGACCCCGATCGGCGCGCGACCGGCGTATTCATCGACAACGACATGGAGCTCGTTGCCAAGCACGTCACGCCACCGACACTTGCCATCCGAGAACGGCGCGTGCTGCTCGCGGTGCGCGAGCTCCTGTCGAACGGTCTCACCGGCCTGCACGACATGGGCGAGAGCGCCGAAGCGGTGCAACTGTTGGAACGGCTCTCGGCGGCGGGCAAATTGAAGCTCGAGATCGCGGGCTACCTTTCCCAAGACGTATTGGAAGGCGATCCCGCGAAACTGCCGCTTTCCTCCCTGGAAATCGCTGCAGCGGCGCGCGGGTCAGGGCCCGGCCCGCGCACGGCCCCGCCTGCGTATCGCGTCGTCGGAGCCAAGATCTACATGGATGGAGCGCTAGGTTCGCGCGGCGCGGCGCTGCTCGCGGACTATGCCGACGAGCCGGGCAATCGCGGGTTCGCTTTGCTCGAACCTGAGCGCTTCGATGCATTGCTCGCGCTGTGCGACAACAACGCTCTGCAACCCGCGGTGCACGCCATCGGCGATCTCGGCAATCGCCGTGTGCTCGACGGCTATCAACGCCGCATGGAACGATCCGCGGGCTTCAAGGCGCTGCGGCCGCGCGTCGAGCACGCGCAGGTCGTCGCCCCCGAAGACTGGCCGCGCTTCCTGGCGCTCGGCGCAATCCCCTCGATGCAGCCGACCCATGCGACCAGCGACATGCCCTGGGCACCGGCGCGCCTGGGAGCAGAGCGCGTGCCGGGCGCCTATGCCTGGCGCAGCCTGGACCCCAGCGGCCGCGCGCTGGCCTTCGGCAGCGACTGCCCGGTTGAACTGTGCGATCCGCTCGCCGGCCTGTACGCGGCGATCACTTGCGCGAACGCGCGCGGAGAACCAGTCGAGGGCTATCGGCCCGACCAGCGCCTCGACGCGGCCACGGCACTCGCAGCCTTCACGACCAACGCGGCCCGGGCCGCACGCCAGGAATCCGATTTTGGAAGCCTCGAACCCGGCCACTTCGCCAACCTGACCGTGCTCGACGTCGATCCGCTGGAATGCGCGCCTCGGGCTCTGCTCGGCGGTGGTCACGTGCGCATGACGATCGTGCGCGGCGAAGTTGCCTTCCGAGCCGACCAGCGCCGCTGAACGTAGAACGACGCGGCCGACCTGCACACTGCAGATCGACCGCGTCGTTTCAATTTCTGATGCGCGCGCGGTTCACGCGCGCGCCGTTCCAATCAAGGTCCAACCGTGAATTGAGCGCCGTCGGACAGGGTCGAATTGTTCGGCGCCGCGAAGCCGGGATCGCGCCCCCAACACTGCGCGGTGACCACGCTGCCCGGCACGGTCAGGAAGGGAGCCGGCGTTCCGCCGAGCGCACCGACCGCGAAAGCGTTCATGTCGAGCGAGTACACGCCAGAGCAGTCGTTCGGCGGAGCATTGCCGCCCGAATTCATGGACACGGAACGCTTGAGCGGGGTGCTCACGCAGCGGAAGCCGCCCTGGAACGGAACCCCGGCCTGTCCGGCGTTGCTGTAGAGGTACAAGCCGGGCTTGTTGTTGATGACGTTTGAGGTCGAGAGCGTGAAGCCCGAGCCGGACGTCGCGCTCGAACTACCGCTCCACGCAATCGTCGGGCCGCAGCCCAACGAATTGACCTTGGCCGTGCAATAGGTCGTCGGGAAGGGCGTGCCCGGCTCAATCTGCAAACCGTTGAGGTTTCCGAATCCGCTGTTCGTCGAGAGCGTGAAGACGATGCTGCCTCCGGCGCTGATTTGCGCGGTGTCCTGAACGTGCGTCTGTCCATACACGAAGCCGGTGAATCCCGGGGAAGCGCCACACTGCATGGTGCCGTTCAGTCCACCCGTCAGCGTGATGTCCGTGATGTAGGAACGATTGTCCGGAGCCCAGGAGTAAAACGTGAGCCTGTACGCTCCCGCCGGCATCGGCCCGATCGTCCAGGTGCTGAACCCGCCGATCCCCCCGAGATCCTGGAGGTCATCCATCAACTTTTCATCGTCGCTTCCAGGCAGCGTGCCTGGGTTGTCGAACTCGTAGTTGACGCCGGCACCGTTGATGTTGGCGTTGATCGTCGTCTGGACGCCGTTGATATCGATAAAGGCGCCGTTCGGAGCCCCGGCATTTCGGCCGTTCCAGAATCCCGCCTGCAAGGTTGCCGCGGAATAGATGGACGTCGGGGTCGGGAAAACCACGTTGTTCCCAATGTCGACATTGAAGAAGGGAACTTGCGCG
>JANMRV010000805.1:0-2469 GCA_031388685.1 Planctomycetota bacterium | reverse complement strand
CCGCGCGGCGCGCTGCAACTCGATGAGCGCGGCGAGCCGGTGTACGGCCCCAAGGACGCGCCCGACATCGCGGCGATCCGCGCACTCGGTCTGCCCTTCTGGCTCGCGGGCTCCTATGGCTCGAGCGAAAAGCTGCGCGAGGCGCGCGAACTCGGAGCGACCGGCATCCAAGTCGGCACGGCGTTCGCTTTCTGCGAGGAATCGGGTCTGGCCGAGCCGCTCAAGCGCGCGGCGATCGCCAAGTGGGTGCTCGAGCGCAATGCGTCGCCCGAACGCGTTCGCACGGATCCGCAGGCTTCTCCAACGGCGTTTCCGTTCAAGGTCGCGCCGCTCGACGGCACGTTGTCGGACGATGCGATCTACGCGGCGCGCGCGCGGCGTTGCGATCTGGGATATCTGCGCCAAGTCGTTGTCGGCGCGGACGGAAAGCTCGTCTATCGCTGTGGCGGCGAACCGATCGAGGATTTTCTGCGCAAGGGCGGAACGATCGAAGAGACCGTCGGGCGCAAGTGCTTGTGCAACGCGCTGATGGCCAACGCGGACATGGCGCAGACACAAATCGATGGATATGTCGAACCCGCGCTGGTTACTGCCGGCGACGACATCGTCGATTTGCCGCGCTTTTTCGGGCCCGATCGCGAGGTCCTGTACGCCAAGGATGTCGTCGAGCAACTGCTCGGGTGATTGCCGCTAAATTCGAGCGCGAATCGGACAGTACGGTGCCAAGTGTGCCTGCAAATCAGCGGCTCAGCCCTGACTGCGGGCGCTCGTCAGCCGAGCACCGACGTCAAGAACTCCCCCACCAGCACGATCTCTTCGAGCACGACCTCGTGCTGCATCGGATACTCGTGCCATTCCACGTTGTAGCCCGCCGCCTTGAGCGCGTCGCACGAGTTCTTGCCGCGCGAACGGCCGACCATCGGATCACGCGTGCCGTGGCACATCAGGATCGGCACGTCGCGATTGGCCGCTGACGCTTCCGCGCCGACCGAATCGCCGAGCACCATGTAAGTCGAAAGACCGATGACGCCCGCAAGTCTTTCCGGATAGCGCACGCCCGTGAACAACGCGATCGCGCCGCCCTGCGAAAAACCCGCCAGCACGATGCGCGACGTCGGGATGCCGCGCGCGTTCTCGCGCTCGATCAACTTCGTCACCGCTGCGGCCGAACGACGCACGCCGACCTGATCGTGACGCTTCTCGAGGTCGATGTCGCCGATGTCGTACCAGGCCGGCATCACGAAGCCGTTGTTGATCGAGACCGGAATCTTCGGCGCGTGGGGAAAGACGAAGCGCACGCCGAGTTTCTCATCGAGGCGCAGCGCAGGCACGACCGGAACGAAGTCGTGGCCGTCGGCGCCAAGACCGTGCAGCCAGATCACGCTGGCTCGCGCCGGGACAGAGGGCTCGAGCTCGACGGTCTTCAGCAGGCCCGCGGCGCTCATGCGGCCCTCGGCTTGCCATCGATCCACGTGATCGGCCGCTGCGTCAACTCGTATCGCTCGACCAGCCGCTGTGCGAAGGCGTCCATGTAGGGATCGCAATCCGCCAGTTCTCGCGCGATACCGCGCAGGTGCGCAAGCTCGACCAGTTCGCCGGGCAAGCCGATCAGCGGAACACCGCCCTCGACGACGCAGATCGACGCGCAATAACCCTGCCCTGGGCCGTGCGTATGGAAGTTCAGCACGAGCTCGCGCTGCTCCTGTGCGGCGCGCGCCAATTTCGGGCCATAGGACGCGTGCTCGCGAATCTTCTCGATCGCGAAGTCGAAGAACGACAACAACTCGTGGCGGCTCTGCGGGGTCATGGGGGCGAGGATTTTACCCTCGCCACCCACTCGCAGGCGACGATCGGTCGCCGCTCAAGGTGCGCTGTGGTCGATTTTTCCGGCGAAAAGCGCCCGGCGGTCGAGGCGCACGAAGCTCGTTTCCTCCAGCAACTTGGCCGGCGGCTGCGGCATCGGCGTCTTGGCGTCGTTGACCAGACTGCGCACCTTCCATAGGTCGTCGATGCGCACGAAGTCGGTCCAGGCGAGCGAGTCCTTCGAAGCGACGTTGTGCGAGAAGCGCACCGGGCATTCGATCACCTGCAGACCCATGCGCTCGGCCAGGGCGATCCACTCGACGTAGAAGGTTGCACGCTCCAGCCGGGCGCGCTCCGCGATGCGCCGCGCCGAGCCGCGTTGGAAAGCAAGCAGGCCCGAGAACAAGTCGCGCGCGCCCAGCGGCACCATCATGCGCGCCGCCATGCCGAACATGGCTTCGGCGGCACGACGGCCTGCGGGCCTCGGCGAACGCACGAAAGCTCCTTCCAGTTTGCGCGAAGCGAGGGAAAGCATAGATCACTCCATATTATTTTTTGTTTATGGTCGCACAGATGGATTAAGTAAAGCGGAAATTTCAAAGTATCGCTTCCTGGGAAATGAACTTGAACCTACGCCCAAAAGTACGTTAAGCGACTGGCACCGCA
>JANMRV010000766.1:0-3660 GCA_031388685.1 Planctomycetota bacterium | reverse complement strand
GCTCGAGACGCGCCGGACGATTTACGGGCAAGTCAGCCGCTATAAGCTCGACGAATTCCTGGCGCTGTTCGATTTTCCATCGCCGAATGCAACCAGCGAGCGCCGCTTCACCACGCACGTTCCGCTGCAGCGCCTGTTCTTGATGAACAGCGATTTCATGCAGCAGCAGGCCGAGTTGCTTGCGCAGCGCACCAAGGCGGAAGTCGGCGACGAAGCGCGCATCCAGAAGCTCTACTCGCTGCTCTTCGCTCGCGCCGCCGACAGCGAAGAACTGCGCGCGGGCCTTGCGTACCTCGCCGCCGAGCCGATGAAGGCCTACGAAGAGCGCAAGGCGGCTCGCGAAAAGGCCGAGCTGGAAGCGAAAGACAAACCCGATGCGAAGGAGATGTCGCCCAAACCGTCCGGAGACGAGAAATCCGCCGACGAGGACGAAGCCGGCGAGGGCGAAAAGGACGCGGAGCCCGGGATGATGTCGGGCGTCGGCGCTGCCGCGGCGGACCCGAAGGCGGCCAAGAAGCCGCTTCCCGTGACGATTCTCGGCCGCTATGCGAAGGTGCTCATGTCCAGCCACGAGTTCCTGTTCGTGCGCTGAAGGCAATGAACCCCATGTCGCTCCAAGACTCTTTCCATGGACCCCAGACGCGCCGCGACGCATTGCGCAGGATCGGCGGCGGTTTCGGCATGCTCGCTTTCGCGAGCCTGTTGAATCAATCGATCGCCCGCGCCGCGACGCGCGCGGACGGCGACAGTGGCGTGCGGCCTCTCGATCATCCGCCGAAAGCGACCGCGGTGATTTTCCTGATGATGAACGGCGGCTTGAGCCAGGTCGACAGCTTCGATCGCAAGCCGATGCTCGACAAGTATCACGGCCAGCCCTTGCCCGGCGGCGAAGTGCCGACCGAGCGCAAGACCGGCGCGCTGATGCGTTCGCCGTTCGCGTTCAAGAAGTACGGGCAATGTGGCCGCGAGGTCAGCGAGTTGTTCCCGTTCGTCGGCGAATGCGCCGACGACATCTGTTTCGTGCATTCGATGCACACGGACATTCCGAATCACGAGCCGTCGCTCCTGATGATGAACACCGGCCACACGCAGGTCGGCCGGCCTTCGATGGGTTCGTGGCTGACCTACGGCCTAGGCAGCGGCAACAAGAACCTGCCGGGATTCGTCGTGCTTTGCCCTGAGATGCCGACGACCGCCGGGCCGCCGCTTTGGAACAACGCGTTTTTGCCAGCGATGCACCAGGGCACGTTCATCTCCGATCACGTCGAGCATCAGGTGCCCGGCAAGCTGATCGGCAAGGATTTCGATCCCAAGAAGCTGGTCAAGTTCTTGCGCAACGACAAGTTCTCGCTCGAGGAGCAGCGCCGCGAGCTCGATCTATTGCTGCAACTCGAAAAGGCGCGTCGCGAGCGCGAATCCTTGCGCGATCCCGCGCTCGAGGCCGCGATCGAGTCGATGGAAGTTGCCTATCGCATGCAGACCGAGGCGCTCGACGTTTTCGACATCCGCAAGGAATCGAAAGCAACGCTCGAGCTTTACGGCCGCGGCAGCACCGCGCGCGGTTGCCTGATGGCCGTGCGCCTGATCGAACGCGGCGTGCGCATGGTGCAGGTCTATTACGCCAGCCACGATCCCTGGGATCACCACAGCGATATCCTGCAGCATCGCGACACCGCGCGCGATTCCGACCGCCCTTTCGCTGCCGTGATCAAGGACCTGAAGTCACGCGGCCTTTTCGACAAGACGATCGTCGTCTGCGGCTCCGAGTTCGGGCGCACGCCGGTGATGGAAGTCGGCAGCAACGGCGGCAGCACCGCCAACGGCCGCGATCACAATCCATTCGGCTTCACCATGTGGCTCGCCGGTGGGGGAATCAAGGGCGGCACGAGCTACGGCGCGACCGACGATTTCGGCTTCAAGGCCGTCGACAAGCCCGTCCACGTGCACGACATCCACGCGACGATCCTGCACCTGCTCGGGATCGATCACACGAAACTGACCTATCACTACTCAGGGCGCGATTTCAGGCTCACGGACGTGTCAGGGAACGTGCTGCACGATCTGATCGCGTAGCTCGCCCGTACGGTGGCAGGCACCGTATGGGCGATGCTTAAAGCCCGACCGTCCACTCGAGCCCATCCGTGAGGGTCGAGTTGTTCGGTGCGGGGAAACCCGGATCGCGGCCCCAGAACTGCGCAACGACGACTTGCCCGGCGAGCGTGAGTGCGGGCAGCGGCGTGCCTCCGAGCAGTCCGTGCGCGAAGGCATTCATGTCGATCGAATAGACACCGCTGCAGTCGCTCGCAGGCCCGGGCGTCCCGCCGGAATTCATCGCGACCGAGCGCTTCAGCGGCGTCGCGACGCAACGGATCCCGCCTTGGAAAGGTGCATTACTTTGTCCACTCACACCGTACAAAAGCAACCCGACCTTGTTGTTCCGCACGTTCGATCCGTTGATCACGAAGCCACCCGTCGCATTGGCGTTGGCTGCGCCGGCGAAGCCGATCGCGGGCGAGCAGCCCAGCGAATTGGTCTTGGCGACGCAAAACACCGTGGGCGTGTTGTTGAGCGCGAGGCCGGGATTGTTGAACAGAGAGGCGACTTCACTCGCGCTCAGCGAGCCCTGGTAGATCTGGATATCGTCGACAAGCCCGTCCCACAACTCGGTGCTCGCGGAGCGCGAGGCGACGTGGAACACGCTGGTGGGCACGATCGCCGGTCCGTTGCCCTGCACGGCGCCGATGAACTGGCCGTTCAGATAGAACGAGCACAGCATCGTCGCATCGAAGACCCACGCCGCGTGGTACCAGGTGCCGACCTGAATGTTCGCGGCCTGCACGTAGTCCTGCACTCCGCGCGTCGTGAACAGGAGATTGCTGTAGAACAACCCGACGCCGATGCCTCCGTCCTGGCTTGCGAAGATGCGTCGATAACCCGAAACCGAATTCGTGGTGAACCAGGCCGAGTAGGAAGTGTTGCTCGTGATCGCGGAGAGCACGGCGTTGTTCGGAATGTCCGCGTGACCGATCGCGACTTCCGAGAAGGCGACACTGTTGCCCACGACACCGTTCTGCGCGAGCGTGTAGCCGCTCACGTAGGTGCCCGTCATCGCATTGGGGCCTTCGTCGACGAGCGTCGTGCCGCTCGTTTCGTCGAGCCGGTAGCGCGCGACCAGGTTCACTTGTCCGAAGAGCGGAGCGCCGGCCAGGAAGAAAAATGCAAGTAAAGCTAGATGTCGCATGGGGCGATGGGGCGCAGCGCAGGTGCGGAAAACGGGGTCGGAACCGCTAGCAGAATACCACGCCGTCCAGGAGTGGCCCGCGCAGCAGGGCACGGGCTTGCGAGCCGTTCTCACCGGGATACCCTGGCGGGCGGTAGTCATGTCAGCGGCGCCAATTCCAACCGGTACAGACAAGGGAACGGATCGATCATGAAGCAAGGCACAACGATTCTCAGATTCACAGGTCTCTTCGCACTAGCCCTTTTGGGAGCGTGCTCGGCCACAAAGACCCAGACGGATTCTGCGCCCTCGTCAGGTGGGCAGTCTCAGGCGGGCGAGGAGCTGGCCATTGAGGCGGGCATGCCCAAACCGGCGCCAGAGCACAGCATGATCCAGCAGCTGGTCGGCAGCTGGGACGCCATCATCATCGAGATGGTGGC
>JANMRV010000747.1:0-12989 GCA_031388685.1 Planctomycetota bacterium | reverse complement strand
GGCGCTCGTTTTCGCTGCCCGCCGGTCCGTGATGCAAGTCGCGGCGCTGGCGCTGGCCGTGCTGCTGTGCTTTTCCGTGCTGAGCGGTTGGCCGCTCGCAGCGGGGATCGACGTCGCCGGCGGCGAGCACGCCATGGGGCTGGCCTCGAGGGGCTCGATTGCGACGCTGGCCCTGGTGCTGAGCGCAGGCCTGGGATTGGCCGCACTGCTCGCACGCAAGACCCGCTTGGGACAGGCCGCGGGATCGATGCCGGCGCTCGCGCTCGCACTGCTCCTCGGGCTTGGCGCGCCCGTGGCGTGGGTCGCGCGCAACGCGTCGCGTCCGCCGACGATGCCTGTGCGCGAGATCGTCACCGACCTCGTGCAGGCGAAGAGCCGCTGGAGGGTCGTGCAGCAGGACGCGGAGAATCCTTGCACGTACAGCGTCATGAGTCCGACGGTCGACCTGAGTCAGGACGGCAGCGACAAACCCTCGATCATCATGCCGCCCACCTGCGAGCTAGCGTTGGAGATCGCCCCCGAGGAGGATGGCGCTCGTCTGCACGTCGCGGCGGGTTTCGATCGTTCGGTTCGCGCGCTGCTCAAGAACTTCGACGGCCGCTTGCGCGTGCGCTTCGAAGTCGCGCTCGACGGCGCGCGTGTCTACGACGAGATCATCGTCGTGCGCAGCATGCTGGAATTGCGCGACAGCGGTCTCCAGCGCGAAAACGCCTGGCAGCATGTCGGCGGGAAGGCGGGCATCGCTTTGCGCGCGGGCCAGAAGCTCAGCTTGCGGACGAGCCTGCCCGACTTCGACGGCGGCCAAATTCCAGAACTCGCGCGTGGCTCGAGCGTGGGCTTCGGCGGAGCCACGATCGAACGCGAGCCGCGCCGACCGCGCACGCGCGCCGATCCGGAGCGTCCGAACGTCGTGTTGATCGTCATCGACACGCTGCGCGCCGATCGCATGTCGAGCTACGGGTACAAGAAGCCGACCACGCCGCACATCGATCGGCTGGCGGCACGTGGGCTTTTGTTCGAAAACGCGTTCGCCACGGCCAGTTGGACGCTGCCTTCGACGGCTTCGATCTTGACTGGTCTGCCCGCGGACGAGCACGGGGCGACTTCGAAGGAATCGTGCACACTCGATCTCTCGATCGAGACCTTGGGCGAGGCGCTGCAGCGACGCGGCTTCACGACCGCGGCATTTTCGTGCAATCCGCTGATCGCGCCCGAGCGCTATTTCGACCAGGGCTTCGAGAGCTTCGACAGCGCGCCGAATCTGCGCCCCACATCGGCGGTGATCGGCTCCGTGATCGCCACGCTCGAACGCCTCGCCGACAGCCGCTTCTTTCTCTTCCTGCACATCGTCGATCCGCACACGCCCCACGAGCCGTTGCCCGCGGAACTAGCGCGCCTTGGCGGCACGCTGCCCGCCGATTTTCCGACGCTCGAGCGCAACGGCGAGAAGGGCGACGGCATGGACGTCTACGCTGGGCGACTGATCCAGGGCGAGACGGTGGACGGCGACGGGCGCGCGCATCCCGAGCAGATCGTTCCCGCGACCCATGCGGCCTGGATCACGGATTCCTACGACGCCTGTGTCGGCACCACCGATCACTACTGCGGCATGGTGCTCGACGCGCTCGAGCGTCTTGGCCTCGACGACAAGACCGTGATCGCCTTCACCTCGGACCACGGCGAGGAATTGTTCGACCACGGCATGCTCGAACACTCGCACACGCTGCATCGCGAGCTGACGCATGTTCCGCTGATCCTCGCGGGTCCCGGCGTTCCGCGCGGCGAGCGCGTGAGCTGGGAGGTTTCCAATCGCTTCCTCGCGAACACGTTGGCGAGTTTCGGCGCCGCGAACATGCGCGGCGTGCACGATGCCGTCGACTTGCTCGGGCCAAGGCCGGCTCCACAGGCGATCTTCTATTCCACGGAAAGGGGTTGGTGGAGAGGCCACAACCGCGACCCGGAAGGCAGAGTGCCCAAGCTCTACGGTTTGCGCGAAGACGGCTTCGTCGTGCACTTCGCGCCGACGATGCCGGGCGAGCCGTGCGCGCTCTACGACATCGCGGAGGATCCGTTCGAGCACGTGGATCTCAGCCAGCGTCCCGACTTTCGCGAGCGCGCGTTGGCAATGGTCAAGCGCGCCAAGCAAATGCTCGCGCTGCAGCAAAAAGCCAAGCGCAACCCCGGCATCGGCTTGGGCGCTTCCGGAATCAACGCCATGGCCGGGCTCGGCTACACCCAGGGCACCGACGAAGGCAAATGGGAACCCGACCCCGCGAAGGATCACTAGGCGCCCGTACGGTGCCTGGCACCGTACGGGCGGCCTCATCGAATTTCCTGCTCGTTCAACGCCCGCATCCAACCGCGTTCGAGCGCAGCGCGCACTGCTTGCGGCTGCTTGGCGATGAACTCGAAGCCGGCGCGCCGATCGTAGCCAGGGTGAATCGACTTCAAGCGATGGAACGGCACCTGTGCATCGACGACATGCACTTGCCCTAGTCGATACCCCTGACCCTCGAACCAAGCCTCCGGCAAACGCGCCTGCCACGCCGCAGCGATATCTCCAGCGAGCGACTCGAGCGCCGTTGCGGAACTCATCGCGAATCGGCCGCCGGCTTCGAACAACACGCGCTGCTCTTCGGCATCGAATCGAGCGAGAATTCCGGCCACTTGTTGGATATCCCGGTTGCTCTCGCGCAAGACGATTCGACCCAAGCCAAGGGCAAAACCTTGCCAGTGCTCGCCACCCAATTCTCGCGCCATCGACAATCCTTCATCGAGACTCGCGACCTGGCTACAGATCACGGCATTGCCCAGTTGCGGCTCGAGCCGCTCGCGACTTGGCTCGCTCAACCGCAGCATGATCGCGACGCGTTCCTTGGGACTGCCTTCGAGATGCGAGTACAGCTCGGACATCGACTGGCCGTAAGTGCAGCCTGACGTCGACGCAAGTGTCGCGAAGGATTCGCCCCAGCGCGAGGGGGGCAATGGGCCCATGGCGACGACTAGCGAGCGCAGTCCCAAGCTCACGAGCGCGACGACTGCGGCGCGCGCGAGCATCACCTTCAACATCGACGGGCCGCGCAGCGCACAGGCCAAAGCGCCGGCGCTCAATAGGCAGAACGAAAGCCAGGCCACAGAAGGCCGGGAGAACTCGTTGTAGTGCATCACGCGACCGACGGCGAGGCGGCTCGCCACGTAGGCCGCGCAAAAAATCGCCAGATGCGCGAACAACAGGCGTGCCCAGTTCTGCTGCGAGCGCGTTCCGCGAACGATCAGGGTCAGGCCCCACAGGAACAGCAATCCGCGCAAGACGAGATCGATCAGATCGAGCGCCGTGCGACCCTGGAACAACGATGTCGCGAAATTCCCCAGTTGCGCGAACACCGCGCTCCAGCTTTTTCCCGACCCAAGTTGTTCGCCGTGCAGGTCGAGGATCGCGGGTCCAACCTGGATGGCCATCAAGATCCAGGGCAGCATTCCGACGATCAGTCCACCGATCAGCCAAAGCCAGCGTCCGCCCGCCAGGCTGCGCGGCGCCCAGGCGACGACCGTCAGCGCCGCACACAAGCACGCGGCGAGCGTCGTCAGGTCCATCGACAGGCCCAGCCCACAAGCCAGACCTAGTACCGCAAAGTCTCGCTTTCGCGCGCTTGCGTCAACGGCGATGCGGCCGGCCTGCAGCAGGATCCAGGCGTGGAAGAGGATCGATTCGAAGTGAATGCCCAGCGCCAGGAGCGAGAGTTTCTGAAGGCTCTCGGGAGCGAGCACGAACATGAGTGCGCTGAGCGTCGCGCCGCGGCTGCCGAATGCCCTATGCGCCAGAAGCAACACGACGACGAGCAGGGCCGTTTGCCAAGCGAGCGCCACGATTTTGAGCGCGAGCAAGCTCGGCCCGATGAGCATGAAGCAAAGCGCGTCGAGGTGGCTGAAAAGGAATCCGCCCAGCTCGTAATAGTGATAGGCGAGGCGATAGTGCTCGACGCCAAGATCGTCCAGCAGCGCGCGGCCGAGCGCCGCCTTGGCGAATTCCTCGTAGCCGAAGACGTCGGCCTGGGACAGCACCAGCACGCCGCGTGCGGCCCAAAGCCCGAGCACCGCGACCAGGACAAGTGTCCAGGGTGCCCGAGGCTCTCCACGACTCGACAGTTGCTGAGCGGGATCCGCCATCCAGGCTGAGGTCAGTGCAACACGAGCGCGATCAAGACAATGCGAACTCGACGCTTCGCTCAGCTATCCGAAAGCGTAGCACCCGCCGACCGGCGATCCAGTCCGCTGTAGATGAGTGATCCCGCCACCTGAAATCCGCATGCGCCGCCGGCCGCGGGCGGGACTTCCAAGCTCCTGATCGAGTAGCCGCACGGGGCCTGCGTTCGGAGTGCGGGCGCCACGCCCGGCGAGGCAGTGGAGTTCTGGCCGCGTCCGCCCTTCGGGCCGCAAAAGCCAAAGGTCTGCGATCCGTGGAGGGTCGCAGCATGTCATGCTGATGGACTATGGACGACAGGTTCGACCTGGTCGTGATCGGCAGCGGTCCCGCGGGGGAGAAGGGCGCCGCTCAGGCCGCCTATTTTGGCAAACGCGTGGCCATCATCGAGCGCGCCCCGCACCTTGGCGGCGCCTGCGCGAACAGCGGCACCATCCCCTCGAAGACGCTGCGCGAAACCTGCCTGCATTTTTCTGGCCACAAGCAGCGCGGCGTGAGGGGGCTCCCGCAGTTCAAGGTCGAGGGCTTCGGCCCGCGCGAGCTGATGAGCCGCGAGCGCTTCGTCGTCGACACCGAACGCGAGCGCGTCGGCAAGAACATCGAGCGCCACGGCATCCGGCTGTACCAGGGCTCGGCGCGCTTCGTCGACCCTCACACCCTCGAAGTCACGGCCGGCGACGGAAGCAAGCAGCGCCTGCGAGCCGACGTCTTTCTCGTCGCAGTCGGATCTGTTCCCTACCACCCGCCGAATATCGACTTCGCGCACGTGCGCATCCACGACTCGGACGAGATCCTGGACATCGCGGAGGTCCCGCGCGAACTGATCGTCGTCGGCGCTGGTGTGATCGGCTGCGAGTACGCGACCATGTTCGCGGTACTTGGCGTGCACGTGACGCTTGTCGAGCCGCGCGATGCACTGCTGCCATTCCTCGACCGCGAGATGGCCGACCGCCTGCTGCAGGTCATGCGCGGCCGCTTGGTCATCGACGTGCGCCTTGGCGTGCCGGTCACGACTGTCGTAGGGCACGCGGAGAAGGTGACCGCGGAACTCGCCGACGGCACTCAGATTTCGGCCAGCCAGCTGCTCTACGCTGCCGGGCGCACAGGCGCAATCGCTGGGCTCGGCCTCGACCTGCTCGGCATCGAGCCCGATCAGCGCGGCAACCTGAGAGTGGATTCCTTCTACAGAACAAGCGCGCCGCACGTGTACGCCGCGGGAGACGTCATCGGCTTTCCCGCGCTGGCCTCGGTCTCTATGGAACAGGCGCGCGTCGCCGTCACGCACGCTTTCGACCTTGGATACAAGGACCGCGTCGACCCGCTGTTGCCGTACGGCATCTACACGATCCCTGAAATGTCGATGATCGGCGAGACCGAGGAGTCGGCGAAGCAGAAGGGACTCGACGTCGAGACCGGCCGCGCGGCGTACTCGCAGAACGCGCGCGGACAGATCATTGGCGACCAGGACGGCATCATCAAACTCGTGTTCCAGCGCGCCGACCGCAAGTTGGTGGGTGCACACGTCATCGGCGAGAACGCCGCGGAGATCATCCACGTCGCGGCGGCGGTCATGCACCACGGCGGTCGGATCGATTCCTTCATCGAGATGGTGTTCAACTACCCGACGCTTTGCGAGGGCTTCAAGTACGCGGCGTACGACGGCCTCGGCCGACTCTCGGGGCGGCATGGGCCTTCGTCGGTTACACGCTTGGGGCAGTGAGCAGGCGCTAGGCGTTTCGGTACGGTGCCAGGCACTTCGCTTCTGCGCGCTTCCAAGCGACTGCTAGACTTCCCTGCGTCGCCGGCACTGCTTGGTCGGCGCCAAATGTCGTCGCTCAAGATTTTCCTGATGGTCTGCACGGCCTGCGCAGCAAGCGTGGCGCGCGGATCGACGCAGGAACCAGGCGCTCTGCGCGCGCTCTACAAACTCGGCGAAGAAGCCGACCTGCAGCGCAAGTTCAGCCAGGAATTGCGACTGTCCGCCGCGCAGGACGAAACGTTGATCGCCTGGCTGGATGGACAGGGCGCGCTGCGCACGCTTTCCGCCTACGACCTCAGTGGAAACGAACTCGCGCGCGACGAGCCGGGCCTTTCTGCGCGACCCGCGCGCATCGAGGTTTCCATGCACGCCGGCGAGACGTGCGTGATCCTGTGCGAGGCGAGCGATATCCAGCCCTGGGCCTGGGCACGCATGGGCGCCGGACTCGCGCACGAGAGCGAACTCACTCGCGGCGCGGCAAACGTCGCGAGCAACGCGCTGCTCCAGGCGCAGGAATACGAAGCGGCGGACGATCACGAAGCACAGCGCGCTGTTCTCGCCGGAGCGATCAGCGAACTGCTCTCGCTGCCGGCGGCCATGCAGAGTCGAGCGCTGGCCGACGCACTTTGGTCTTTGGTGTTCCCGGCATATTCCGCAGGGGAACTCGAGGCCACGCTCGCGGCTGCCGCCGTTGCTGCAAAGGTGCGCGCTGGATTCGAGCCCCATGCGTCGAGGTCCGTGCTGCAGGCGCGGATCGGAGTTGCGAATTTGCTGAACGACATGGGCCGCTTTGCAGAGGCTGCGCTGGTGAACGCGGAATTGGAGGCGTACTACGCGCGCACGCTCTCCGCCGACGACACGCAGCTCGCACTGGTGCGCTTCAATTGGGTCAGCTGCCTGCGACAGACCGGTGAGCTGGAGCGGCCGGCCAGGCTGGCCGCCGCTGCCATGGCGGTGTATGAGTGCCGCTTGCCACCTGAAAGCAGCGAGCGCCAGCGCGGAGAGAGCATCGTTGCGGAGCTCGACATGGCCTTGGGGCGCAGTGAGGAAGGGGCGCGGCGCTACCGCGATCTCTATCGCCGCGCGCTGGAATCCAAGGACGAAGAGAGCATCCAGGACGCGGCCCGAAACTACGCGATCGCGTTGTCCCAGACGGGCGAGCTCGAATTTGCCCGCCAACTCGAAGAGGATTGCCTGGCGCGCGCCGAGCTCCGTTTGCCGGCCGATCATCCGGGCCTGATCAAGTTGCGCGAGAATCTGGCGGCCACGTTGATCGAGTTGGGTGACATTCCGCGCGCGCACGATCTGCTGCTTGCGGCGCTGGCGCCCTTCGAGCGCAACGCCGACATGGATCGCTTCGGGGCGATGTACGTGCTCTGCAATCTCGGCGAGCTCGAGCGGCGGCGCGGCGACTTCGTGGCCGCGCGTGCGTACTTCGATCGCGCGATGGAGATCGGAGCGCGCTGCGAAAATCCGAACGACGCAGTCATGCCCTTGAATGGCCTTGCCCAGACCCTGCTTGCCCAGGGCGAATCCGAGCAGGCGCAGAAACTCCTGGAGCGACTCGTCGCGATGCGACTGGCCACCGGCGACGAGAACAGGCAGTACGCCATTTCCGCCCAGCTTGCGCTGGCCGATTGTCTGCGCACCCAGGGCAAGTGGAAGCCGTCGATCGAGCTTGGCCTGCGCGTGTTGCAGGCTCTGAGCGCAAGCCTGCCCGCGGACGACTCGCGTGTCTTCGAGGCCAGGCTGCTGGTCCTGTTGACGCGCCATGGCGCCGGCGAGAAAGAGCGAACGGCGGCGGATCTCGAGGCCTGGATGCGCGACGCGGCGCGCGTGCTTGCGCGCGCCTCGCTGGCGGCCTCACCGCGCGCCGTCGAGGAGCGCGCGTACTCCTGGCGAACTCTGCTCGACGCGGCGCTCAGCCTGAGCCTGGATGTGGAACAGAATTCGCGCCTCTCCGACGCCTGCCTGAGCTTGCTCGAGACACGCCGAGCCTCCAGT
Source organism: Planctomycetota bacterium (assembly GCA_031388685.1). Classification (GTDB taxonomy): domain Bacteria; phylum Planctomycetota; class UBA1135; order UBA1135; genus JADJQU01. Next base: position 5,025 of record JANMRV010000747.1, on the reverse strand, counting down.
TTGTGGGCGGCCGACGCGCTGCGTCTCGCCGGCGAATCCCAGGCGTCCGCGGATTCGCGCGCGGAACTCGCGCGGCTCTCGCGTCGGCTTGCCCGCGAGGGAACCGCCGAACACTCCGCAGAAGGATCGATCGGTCGAATCACCGCGGCCAAGGACAAGGCCGAACAGCAATTGATCGCAGGTTTGCTCAAGGGCGCGAGCACGATTCCCTGGGGCGAGCCCGTCGATCCCAGTCGATTGCGCGCGGGGCTGGGACCGCGCGATGCGGCGCTGTCCTTCGCCAATCTCGCCGACGGATCCGGGGCGCACGCGGCGGCCGCCCACCTGGTCGCTGTCGTGCTGCGACGCGAAGGGCCGACGATGCTCGTGGATCTCGGTCCTGCCTCGCGCGTCGAAGAAGCCGTACTCGCCTGGCGCAAGGCGCTGGGCACTGAAGGCAGTCCAGCGGCCTCGGCGCAGGAGGGGCGCAGCACCGGAGAGCGCTTGCGCAATCTGGCGTTCGATCCCTTGCGCAGCCTGCTCGAAGGCGTCGAGCGCATTTTCGTCGTGCCTGATGGCTCGCTGCATTTGATCGCGCTCGATGCATTGCCCGATGCAAACGGCGTGTTGGGCGACCGCTTCTCCTTGCGAATCGTGCCGGCACTGTCCGTACTCGCGCCCAGTCTCGAACGACGTCAGCCCGCGCAGAAGGTGGTCTTGATCGGCGGCCTCGACTACGGTGTGGGAAGTCTTGCCAGACTCGTTGGCTCAGGCGAGGAAGTTGCCAGTCTCTACGATATCTATCGCGGATCGAAGCGCGAGGTCGAGTTGCTCGCCGGCCGCTCTGTCGACCGCCAGCGCTTCGCCGACGAACTCGCTCATGCAGGCATTCTGCACATCGCCACCCACGGCGACATGGGCCAATCTGCCGCGCGCGCAGAGGCTCCGGAATCCATGAGGAGCGGGCAGACTGTGTGGAGCGCGCCGCAATCGGTGCGCGAACTTTCGCCGCTCGCGCTGTGCGGACTGGCGCTCTCGGGCGCGAACGAACGGGCGCCCGACGGCGACCGAGCGGGCTTCGTGCGCGGCGTGGAACTGGCTTCCCTCGATGCGAGCCGCTGCGAGTTGGTCGTGCTGTCCGCCTGCGAGACGCGTGTCGGCGTCGTGCGACCGGGGCTCTCCGTCGCTTCGCTCGAAAAAGCGATGCACATGGCCGGAGCGCGCGCTGTGCTGGCCTCGCTATGGAAGGTCGACGATGCGCAGAGTCGCGAGCTGATGGTCGAATTTCATCGCGGAATGGTCGAGCATTCGCTTGCTCCCGCGGACGCGCTGTGGCGGGCGAAACTTGCGCTGCGTTCGCGAAGGCTGCCCGTGCGCGCCTGGGCCGGTTGGGTGCTCTCCAGTGTCGACGTGCGCGCCAACGGTTGAGCCTGCCCGGGCTCAGTGGCTGTCGGGAGCCTCGGCCGCGCATTCATGGGTTGCCCGCGCCACACTGGACGCACTTCATTGGGGCGAGAAGCGGCGCGCAACGCCGAAGGATGGCCCATCAGAGCCTGGCAGACGCTAACTCTGCCGCGCGAGTTCTTCGGCTGCCGCCGCGCGCAGACGATCCTCTTCTTCGTTGACGCGCGCGAGTCCGCTCTCGAAGGCGGCCAGTTGCTCCGCCGTGTACTTCACGCGATCGAAACCGTTCGCCGTGCGGAAGTCGCGCAGGAAATGGTTGCGCTTGCGGTCGAGCGCATCTTGGCGCTCGATCCAGGCGAAAATCGTCGACTCGGCGCGCAGCGCGGCATCGGACGCGAGCGCGGTGGGCCAAAGCTGCGCGGCGAGTACGCGGCCCTTGGCTGAAAGTTGCGCCTCGATCGCCGCGTGCGCTCCCAGGCCGCAATTGCCCGACTTCGCCTCGGGATCGCTACGCGCGAGGCTGCTACTCGCGGCCTGCTTCGCGCGCGATTGAAAAACGGCTTCGCGCAGCAGTTCGCGCGCGAGCCCCAGGCGGTCCGGTCCGAGCCGAGCTTCGTTCGGCATGCGCGCGCGAATCAGCAGAGCGTGTTGAACGTGTCGGCCAGCATCTTCGCGATCGAACCGGGATCGCGGCCTTCGATGTCCTGGCGCTGGATCATCTTGACCAGCTTGCCGTCCTTGAGGATGCCGATCTGCGGCGAGCTGGGACGGTAGGGGGCGAAGTACTCGCGCGCCTTGGCGACGGCGGCGGTGTCCATGCCCGCGAAAACCGTGAACAGGTTCGCGGGCTTCTTCGCGTTCATCAGGGAAAGCCGCAGCGCGGGGCGCGCTCCACCGGCGGCGCAACCGCAGACGGAGTTCACGAAGACCAGCGTCGTGCCGGGCTGAGTGAGGCCGGCTTCGACTTCCTGGGGCGTGCGGAGTTCCTTGACGCCGAGCGACGTGACTTCGTCGCGCATCGGCTGGACCATTTCGGGGTCGTACATGGGCTGAGTTTTGGAGAGAGCGGGTCGAGGGAAGCGTGTTCGTTGAGCCTGCCTTTAGGGCCGGCGAGGCGCAGATTCTAGCTCACGCGAGAGTCGCTGCCATGGTCCGTTTCGGGGAGCTGGGCCCGTCGGGTCAGGATCAGGCGTTCAGTTCCGGCCACAGGCGCTCGCGGGCGTGCTCCATTTCCGTGTGGAGCTCGCGCACGGTGCCCTGCTCGCCCAGCAGGAAGATCCCGTCGAAATTGAGCTGACAGACCGCGCAGACCGGGCGTACGCCGCGATAGCTCATGACGTCCAGCGCGTCGAGCACCACGTCCTCGATGCCGAACTGTGCGGCGTTCAGCGGCGTGCCGTCTTCCGCGAAGCCGAAGAAGTGCTTCACTTCCGCCGGCGTGCGACAGCACAGATAACAACGATCCTTGTTGCCCGCTCGATCGAGCCCGGCGAAGTACTCCTGAAACTTTTGTTCGAGCCCCATCAGACCAATTCTCCTTCGGGCACCAGCTCGACCTCGAGCGGCCGATCGACGCGCGCGGTCAGTCCATACACCAGGCGCTTCAGATTCTTGCCGAACAGCGCGCGCAATTCTTCGAGTTCTCGCTCGACCAGCCCCGCGGGCAGTTTTCCGTCGGGCATGATCATCGCGACGACCGTCGCGCCCGTGCTCGTGCGGCCGATCGCTCGCGCGACCTTGCCCGGGTGGCGGCCGATCTCGAGGATCTCTTCGCCGATCAGCTCGGCCGCTTCGCGGCGCATGTGATCGAGCACGAAGTCCAGTCGCGCTTCGTCGATCAAGCGTCCGACATCGGGACGGATGAACTCTTCCAGCACGCGTGCACCGCGGCCGGCGTGGATCAGCGACACGTTGGGCTGCACGTGGCGGAAGTGGAATTGCAGGAAACGGTCGGCGATGCGATAGCTGCCGCGCCGCGAACGCATCGGATCGGGATCGGAAAGCGGGATTTCGCGCTCGACCAGGTCCAATTCGCGCAGCACGTGCAGGTACTTGTTGGCCGTCGTCGCATCCACGCCGACGTCCAGGGAAATGTCCGACAGGCGCGAGGCGCCGCGGGCGATCGAGGCCAAGAGACTGTTGTAGGTCGCGGGATTGGTGAGCTCGTGCCGGAGCAGGAACTGCACTTCTTCGAACAGGTAACCCTCGGGTCGCAGGATCTCGCGCAGCAGGTTGTCCTCCAACGTGCGCGAGTCGTCGAAGCGCCGCAGGTAGGCCGGCATGCCGCCGAGGATCGAGTAGGCGAGCACGCGCTCTTCGAGCTTCCACTTCGGGAAGAAATCCAGGGTCGCCAGCGGCGCGAGCGGCTCGAGCCGCCGTTGCCCCGTGCGGCGGCCGAAGAGTGGCGAGCGCTCGGCCAGCACTTCGCGCTCCATGAAGGAAACTTGGCTGCCGCACAGGACAAGCAGCAACGAACTGTTCTTGCCGCGTGTGTCCCAGAATTTCTGGATCTGCGAAGGCAGGCTCTTGTTGGCCTCGCACAGATAGGGGAACTCGTCGAGCACCACGACCAGGCGCTCGCCGCCCGCTCGCTCGGCCAGGAAGCCGAGTGCCGCGACCCAGTCCGGGAAGTCGACCGACGCGGCCAGCGGGTCGCCGAGCGCCTCGGCCGCGGTCATTCGAAAGGCGCGCAGGTTGTCGCGATCGCGGACCTGCGCGGCGAGGAAGTAGACCGCCTTGCGCTCGCCGCAAAAGCGCTGCAGCAGTTCCGTCTTGCCGACCCGTCGGCGTCCGTAGAGCACGAACAACTCAGGCTTGCCAGAGTCGTGCAATTCATCGAGGTAGGCGAGGTCGCGACCCCGACCGAGAAATACTGAGGCATTCATTTCGAGAACCTATACCCAGTCGTATTATACGCGCAAGTATAATACGAGCCCCCCCAAAGGTGCCCGGTGATTCGCCAGCGTCTATTACACGCCGCTAACCACGCCAGGACCCCGGCCAGCCCACCGCCGTTCATCACACGCCGCCCCCCCCGTCGCACCGGTCACCTACCGACCGTGCCCGGTAATTCACCGGCGTCTATTACACACCGCCAACAACGTCCTGGGGCAGCCGGCAGCCGGCAGCTCGAGCGCCGCGTAAGCCCCGTGTAATAAACGCCGGAGGAATACCGGGCACGGTTGGGTCGCCGACGGAGCAAGGGCCTGACTCGTGGCGTGGAATACGCGGCGGCGGATTACCGGGGACGTAGGCTTGCGGGGATGGAAGTCGCCGCTTCGCTCGAGGCCCGGCAGGGGGGGCGTTTGTCGTGGCGCGATCCCGCGGTTCAGTGGTTGCTCGTCGTCGCGCTGATCCTGCAACTCGCGTCGTGGTGGCTGCAGCGGGGTTATCCGCTCGCCGACGCTGTCGAGTTCATGGATCGCGCTCGCGCCTGGGTCGCGGGTGAGCCTGTGAGCGACGCGCGCACGGTGCGCAGCTTCGCCTTCTCCGGGCTGTTCGTCCCGCCGTTCCTGATCGCCCGAACGTCCGGGCTCGAGGATTTGCGGCCGATCCTGTTGATCGCGCAACTACTAGAGGTCGCGCTGGCACTCGGCCTGGTGCTCGCCTGTGCGCGGCTTGGCGAGCGCGTTGCCGGCCGCT
>JANMRV010000732.1:0-8548 GCA_031388685.1 Planctomycetota bacterium | reverse complement strand
TCCATCACCCGCACGGCCCTCGGTCATGGCGCGCTCGCTCTCGCACTTTGCGCGTGCACCGTGACGCCGCGCGGTTCGCAAAACAGCTACAAGGGCACGGAGGGCAAGCTCGAAATCGAGCGCATCGAAGGCAACAAGCTGCTCGCGGCCCGGCTGCAGATCCAGAATCCCATCGAGAAGACCGTCGACGGCCGCAAGGTCGCGCAGTTCGAGCTCAAGAACACCCGCGCCGACGCCAAGAGCTTTGCCTGGGCCGTGGACTGGTTCGATGCGGATGGATTCCGCATCAGCGACGTCACGCGTGTCTTCGAGCCGGTCAATCTCGGTGGCTACGGCTCGACCTACATCACGATCACGGCGCCGAAGGCCGGCGAGCATTTCTCATGGAAGCTCGTGGTCACCGACCCCAACGAAGTTCACTGATCCAAACCGCCACAATCCAAACGATGAAAACCACGCTTCTCATTCTCGCGGCACTGCCGCTCATTGCCTTCAGCGCCTGCAGCACCGTCGCCTACGACGATCCTGACAAGGTCGAGACCTTGACCATCGATTTCGGCTCGACCGATCTGCAGGTGATGGCGAGCGAGATGGTGACCTCGCTCAACAGCGCGCCCCAACTTGCCTACCTCGAGAATCCGTCGAAGGGCTCGGACAAGCGCGTGATCATGCTGATGGGCGGGGTCAACAACCGCACCAGCGAACACATCGACACCGAAGGGATCACGGACTCGATCCGTTCGGCGTTGCTGCAGGGCGGCCGCTTCCGCTTCGTGGCCGCGAAGCAAGGTCAGGAAGAAATCGGCGATCAGGTTCGCTTCCAGGAAGGGTCCGGCCGCGTCGATCCGGCGCAGGCGCGCGCTTTCGGCAAGCAACTCGGCGCGGAAGTCGTGTTGTTCGGCACGCTGCGTTCGATCGAGAAAACCAAGGGCCGCACGCTCGAGGGCGGTCTGCAGAAGAAGCAGGACGTCTGGTACCAGTTCGTGCTCGAGTGCTCGAACATCGAGACCGGAGAAATCATCTGGTCCAACATCAAGGAAGTCCGCAAGGGCGAGAAGAAGTCCGTCTTCGGCTGAGCCTGGATGCGGAGCCTGGCTCCCGTCCGATCGATTTGCGGGCGCCGTGCCGGAAACCGGCTCGGCGCCCGCGGCTATTTTGGGGGCGTATGGCCCGCTTGAGAGCGCGGAACAGAGCTCTTACCCCGCGCGGACACAACCAACGGGCACAATGTACGCGGGCCGTCGTCCGTCCTGCGCGTCGCCGCCCGACCTCTGTTCTCCCCTGCGCCGATGAAGCTTCCCACCTTCGTATTGATTGCGACTGCGATCGCGGCTTGCCAGAGCGCCAGTGAACTCGAAACGTCGGCGGACGGCGAGGTCGCCGAAATCCTGAGCGAGAAGAGTGCGATCTCCGTCGATCGCCGCGCCGAGACGGTGGTGACTCCCACGCGCAAGGCCCCGCCGCCGGTGGAGGCCCCGGCGGACGGATCTACGCCGCCGCCGGAAGCGGGCAAGCCGGACGTCACCCCGGATGTGCAGGAACGCGCGCCGCGCGTATTGACGCTGCACGAGGCGCTGGGGATCGCCGTCACGTCGGGGCGCGACTACATGACGCGCAAGGAATCGTTGTACCTGACGGCGTTGGGCCTGACCGGAACGCGCTATGAGTTCGGTCCGCGACTGACCGCCGCGCTCACGTACACGTTCGCCGATTCGGACAGCTCGGTCACGAATCACGCCACGGGAGCCAACGCGGCTGTGGATCAGAAATTGCCCTGGGGCGGAAACCTTTTGCTCCGCGCGAACCAGGACTACCAGAACTCCATCACGGAGGACTACGACGCGGGCGTAGGGATCGCCCTGACACAGCCGCTCTTGCGCGGTTTCGGCTCGGAGGTCGCCAACGAAGCGCTGACCCAGGCCGAGCGCTCCGCGATGTACGCGATCCGCGACTTCGAGCTGTTTCGCGAGGACTTTTCGATTCGCGTCGCGACGAGTTACTACGACCTCGTCCAGCAGAAGCAGACCGTCGAAAACCAGCGCCTCAACATGGAGAACGTGTCCGAGGACAGGCGCAAGGCAGAGGCGCTTTTTCTGGTCGGACGCCAGAAGGAGCTGGAACTGCTGCGCGCGAAACGCAGCGAACTCACCTCGCGGGATGAACTGATCGGAGCCGAGGAGAACCTGCGCCTCGCCCTCGATCGCTTCCGCATCTTCCTCGGCCTGCCCGATAGCGACCGCGTTGACGTGCAACCAGAAAAGCCCTCTTTCGTGCCGATCGACTACGACGTCAACTCGGCGATCCAATGCGCGCTGAAGAATCGTCTCGACTTGCTCAACGAGCGCGAGCAACTCGAGGACGCCGCGCGCTCGCTGCGCATCTCGAAGAACGGCCTTTTGCCCGACCTGACGCTGAACGCCGCCTACGACGTCAATGCGGTCGCGGCTTCGGCGATCTCGAACCAGCAACTCGATCGCGAGTCGTACTCGGCGGGTCTGACGCTGAGCCTGCCCGTCGACCGCACGCTCGACCGCAATGCCTGGAAGAGCGCGCGCATCGGATACCAGCAGGCGCTGCGCTCCTTCGATCTGTTCAAGGACGAACTGGTCGTCAGTGTGCAGAGCACGTTTCGCGAACTCGAGCGGCGAAAACAGTCCGTGAAGATCCAGGAAGAGCTGATCCACGACCAGGAGAAGAACGTGCGCATCGCGCAGATCCTGTTCGAGCAGGGCGACAATTCCAACCGCGACGTGGTCGAGGCGCAGAAATCCCTGCTGGACGCCAAGAACAGCCTGATTCGCGAACAGGTCAGCTACGAGATCGCTCGCCTGGGCCTGCTGCGCGATCTCGGTGTACTGTTCATCGACGAACACGGGGTTTGGAAAGAATGAAGAACATCCTGATCCTTGTCGCGCTCGCGGCCGCGGGGCTCGGCGCTTGGCGTTGGTTCGGACCTGGCGCACAGGCTGGATCCGCGCCGGCCTACGCCGCGGAATCCATCGCGACGGTGGCGAAGAAACCGCTCGAAATCGCGATCAGTGAGAACGGCTACCTCAAGGCCAAGAACTCGGTCGAGGTGAAGCCTGAATTCGACGGCCAGGGCAAGCTCACCTGGCTCGCGGAAGAGGGCAAGGCGGTCGCGAAGGGCGACAAGCTCGCGGAGTTCGACAAGACCGAGGTCCAGCAGCGCTTCGACGAGGTCACCAACGATCTGACCGTGCTGGAAACCCAGGCCGAGACCGCGCGCGCAGAATTGGAAATCGAAAAGCGCGACGGCAACGCGCAGGTCGAAGCCGGCGAATTCGCGCTGGCCATGGCGCAGATGAAATTGGAAAAGCATCGCCAGGGCGAGGGCCCGAACGAAGAGCGCAAGAGCCGGTTGGCCGCGGAAAAAGCCGGTTCGGCCTTCTCGCGCGCCACCGAGCGCTATCGGCAAGTGCCCGAACTCGAGCGCGAGGGGTACCTGACCAAGACGGCAGCTGAGGAAGAGAAGATCAACCTGCGCGAAGCCGAGATCAACAAGGAGAATGCCGAGAAGGACCTCGAGCTGTACCTTCAGTACACCGCGCCGATGGCCGTCCGCGAACTCGAAAACGCGGTGAAAAACGCCGAGCGGGTGCTGACCAATGCGACCGAGAAGGCGCAGATCAGCCTCAAGGAACATGCGGCGCGAGTCACCAACGCCGACAGGCAGGTGCGCTCGACGACTCAACGCCTGGAGAAACTGAAGCAGCAGCTCGAGAAGATGACGATCGTGGCGCCGATCGCGGGCATCCTGCATTACGGCGATCCGCGCGAGCGCTGGTGGAGCGAGCAGGTCAAAGTCGGAAACGACGTCTACTCGGGCAACACGCTGTTCACGCTGCCCGATCTGCGCGAGATGCAGGCCGTGGTGCGCGTGCACGAAGCCGACATCGACCTGGTCAAGCTGGAGCTGCCGGTCAACGTTGCGCTCGAGTCGCTCAAGGGACGTTCGCTGAAGGGCAAAGTGACCGAGATCGCATCGGTCGCCAATTCCGACGGAAGCGATGCGCGGTCGTTCGAAGTCGTGATCACGCTCGAACCCAGCGAGGCGGCACTGCGCGCCGGCGTGACGGCCAAGGCCGAGATCCAGGTCGAGACCCTCCCGGACTGCCTGGTGATCCCGATCCACGCCGCCTTCGCCGAATCCGGAAAACACTACGCGTTCGTGGTCAATGCGACGGGCTTCGAGAAGCGCGAGATCGAACTCGGCAAGAACAACGTCTACCTCGTGAACATCGTCAAGGGACTTGCCGAGGGCGATCGCGTGCTGCTCTTCGATCCGCGCCAGGGCGGCGCTGGGGCCGAGCCCGATCAGGAGCCGCCCGCGGACGCCGCGGGCAAGACGCCGGAACCGAGCGCCGTGCTTACCGCGCCGGGTGCCTCGGGGAACTGATCCCGTGGCCGACACGATCGTCGAATTGGACGGAGTCGAGAAGGACTACACGTCCGGCGACGGCGTTTTAACGGTCCTGAAGCGTGTGAACCTCAACATCGAGCGCGGCGAATTCGTCGGCATCGTCGGCGCGTCAGGGTCGGGCAAGACGACCTTGATGAACATTCTGGGCTGTCTCGACAAGCCGACGCGCGGCCGCTACGTGCTCGACGGAGAGGACGTTTCCGTGCTCGACGACGACCGGCTCTCGCGCGTGCGCAACAAGAGCATCGGCTTCGTGTTCCAGTCGTTCAATCTGATCACGCAGTTCAGCGTGCTGGAAAACGTGGAGGTCCCGCTGTTCTACGCGCGTCTGTCGCGCCGCGAGCGGCGCGAGCGCGCGCTCGCGGTGATCGAGTCGGTCGGACTGTCCCACCGCCTCAGTCACCAGCCCGCGCAGTTGTCGGGCGGAGAGTGCCAGCGCGTGGCCATCGCTCGCGCGCTGGTCACCGAGCCTGCGTTGCTGCTCACCGACGAGCCGACCGGCAACCTCGATTCGAAGAACGGCGCGGAAGTCCTGCGCCTTTTCTACGAGTTGCACGCGAGCGGCCGCACGCTGATCATGGTCACGCACAACCCCGAGATCGCTCGTCGCCTGCCGCGCGTGGTCGAGATGAAGGACGGATGCCTCGGCGAGCAGCAGCGCGAAGGGATTTTCGCGTGACCTCGACCCTGACCGGACTTGGCGAGGTCTTCATGCTCGGCGTGCGCAATCTGCGCCGCAACAAACTGCGTTCGTTCCTGACCATGCTGGGCATGATCTTCGGGGTCGGCAGCGTGATCGCCATGCTCGCCGTCGGCGCCGGGGCGCGCGCTGAGATTCTCGCGCGCATTTCGGAACTCGGCGTTCAGAACATCATCGTGAACTCGGTCAAACCTCCTGAGGAATCCAAGCCAAAGTCCACGAATCGGCGCTGGATCGAGCGCTACGGGCTGACCTTCAAGGATCGCGAGATCATCGAGAAGACCTGCCAGGGTGTCGAGCGCATCCTGCCCGTGAACGTCGTGCGCCAACGCCTGTGGTACCAGAGTCACGGGATCGATTGCTCCGTGCTCGGCGTCGAACCTGAGCACCTGCGGACTTTCGGATTGACCGTGCGTCAAGGCCGTACGTTCAACGAGATCGACGAGAGCCAAGGCACGAAAGTCTGCATCGTGCGTCCCAGTCTCGTGCGCGAACTCGAGACGCTGGCCGATCCGGTGGGCCTTTCCGTGCGCATCGGCAACGAACCGTTCCGGATCGTCGGTGTGCTCGACGACGCGCGCTTTTCGTCGCACACGAAGAAGGCCCTCGCGATCGACGGCCAGCACCAGGAGGTCTACATCCCGTACTCCACGTCGATGCGCGACTTCGGAACTGTGACGATCCTGCGCCGCAGCGGCAGCGAGGAGCGTTCGGAAGTCGAGCTCGATCAAATGGTCGTGCGCGCCTCGAGTGCCGATGCGGTCGCGCCCACCGCGCGCGTCGTCGGCGCGGTGCTCGCGCGCTTTCACGCGAAGCAGGACTACGAGATCGTCGTGCCGCTCGAACTGCTGCGGCAGAAGGAGCAGACGCAGGCCGTGTTCAACGTCGTCATGGTGCTGATCGCCGCGATTTCGCTGCTCGTCGGCGGCATCGGCATCGCGAACATCATGTTGGCCACGATCACCGAGCGCACCAAGGAGATCGGCATCCGCCGCGCGATGGGCGCACGGCGCAGCGACATCCTGCTGCAGTTCCTGACCGAGACCGCCGCGATCGGTGTCGTTGGCGGACTCTTCGGCTGCCTGTTCGGCCTCGGCGCGATCTGGGCCTTGGTGCACGTGGCCGGCTGGCAGGCAGTGGTCGCCTGGTCGTCGTTTGCGCTGGCGCTTTCAATCTCGGTGGCAGTCGCGATTCTCTCGGGCATCTATCCGGCCCGCCGGGCGGCTCTGATGGACCCCATTCGCGCGCTGCGATTTGAGTAGCTAAGGCCTGTTGTAGCAATAACTTACGGCCGTAGGCATGAATCCTCACAGCTGCGCGTTCGCCCGCGCGCCGGACCCGGCTTCTTCCATCCGTGAGTGGTTCGCTCCCGCCCGCAGGGGTGCCTGCGAATGCCTCACGGGGTGATGGGACCCTTGGACTGGGATGACTGGGACTGAAACGAGACGACTCCTGAACTGAACGACTTCTTCTGATACTTCCTTCCGAGACTCGAGCTCGCCCTCCTGGCGGGCTCGAGTCTTTTCTGGCGCACCAACGTCACTGCCGCCCTTCGCGAGCGAACAAAAATCGAGGCGCTGCAGCGATGAGTTCCACGACGGCGAAGCTCGGGATCCTGTTGCGCGTTGCGATTCCCGCCGTCGTCGCGTGGGTGCTATTCCATGCGCACGTGAAATGGGGCGGAGGACCCGGACGCGGCGAGGCGCTCGAATGGATGCAGATGGGCTCGCTCGCGCTGATCGCGCCGATGGCGTGGTTCGTGACGACCGCGGAACGGATGAGCCCCGCGCTCGAAGCGTGCGTGCCGAAAAATCGCGTCCTCGCTCTGCTCGTTTCGCCGTTCCTTCCCGGAGGCGGACGCGGCATCTTGTTGCTGTTGTTGAGCTTTGGGCTTCGCGACGTGATCGCCTTGAGCTATTCGCAGCTCAACGGTAACGCGCCGATCGTCGACATGCAGGTCATCCGGCGCATGCTGGTTCTCGACGGGGCGATTTTCATATTCCTGGCGCTGCCGTCGGCGCTCACTGCGCTCTGGACAGCGAATCGCTGGGCGCGAATTAGCGGTTTCGTCGCGATCGTCGCGACGGCTGGTGTGATCCTCGATGCACCGGCCTGGCTGCCGTACTGGCACGGCTTGCCGAGCTGGTTGCGGTGGTGGGTTCCTGAATCGTCGTTTCCGCAATTGTTGATTCCAACTTTCGACTACCGCGGGAAACTCTCGTGGGGGAACTGGGAGGACACGAAGCGGCTCGTCAAGGTCCTGCTCAGCGTCGGATGTATCGCCACGCTCGCGCTCAATTTGCCGCGCATTTTCAACGGTTTGCGCGAGGTCTGGAAGGCGAGTGCCGCGCGTGAGCAGGACTCAGCGTAGCAGGCGCCAGGCCATCGAGTGCGCGGGCACGCTCACCTCGATCTGCGCGATGCCCAACGGATCGATGGTGACCGCCGACTCGCCGCCGTCGGGCGCGACGAGCCGCGCGCTGTTCACAAGACCTGTGTAGTGCAAGTCGACGCGCAACGTGCGCGTGACGGCGGTTCGCAATGGATTGTTGACCACGAGCATGCCCTTGTCGGCCAATGTCGGATTGACGTGCAGGATCCAATCGATGTCGCGTCCATCCGCGCGGCGGCCGTGGATGATGTCCGACTCGAGGATCGCGCGGTGCGCCTTGAACCATGCGACCGAAGTCTTGACCATCGACTTCGTCGCTTCCGTGTCGTACAGGCGCGGGCCGCGGTAGCAGGCTTGCACGCCGGCGCCGAGCAAGTTGTTCAAGCGCGTCTGATAGTGCTCGAGGTGCTCGCTCAAGGGCTCGATCGTCGCCGCCGCGCCACCGCCCTGATATTCGGTCAGCGGCACGAACATCCAGCCCATGCTCGGCGTCTTGGTCCACGTGCCGTCGAAGATGTTCTGGCGCTCGACGATTTCCTGCTGTTCGCGCGGCAAGGACCAGTTCGTCTCGCGATAACCCATCGCGCACTTGTTCGAGCCCGCGAGGTAGTACCAATCGGGAACGTTCAGGTAGACACCGCGCTCGCGACACCACTTGTAAAAATTCGTGATCGTGCGCCACTGCGTCCACTGCGAATCGGCCAGCGATTTGTGGCCGGGGTGCGTCGACGACGCGCACACGTCGCCTGGATAACTGCCGTCGTGCTCGAGCACGTCGAGACCGGTCGCCGTGTAGAAGGCGTGCAGTTTCTCGAAGTACTTTTGGCCCCACTCGCTCTCCAGGCAGGGCGAACTGCCGAAAGTCGCGAATCCGCCAGTCTTGCCGGTCGCCGGATTGACCACATCGTTCGCCGCGTCGATGCTGCGGCTGGCGAGCAGCGAATAACCGCCGAGAGCGATGTGCTTTTTGTGCGCGTATTCGCCGAGTTCCTTCAATTGCTTCAGGTACTCGGGC
>JANMRV010000726.1:0-5673 GCA_031388685.1 Planctomycetota bacterium | reverse complement strand
CGGCGCGCGGAATCTGCAGCGGCTCCATCAGGTCCCACCACTCGCGCATGCGTGGAGCCTGCGCGAGAGTGCGCATCCGTTCGGCATATTCCGCCGGCGGGCCGACGTATTCGTAGTAGCCGAAAAGTTGGCCGTCGCAGTGGTAGATCGAATAGTTGCGAATGCCGGCAGTTGCGAGCGCGGACCTGATCTCGGGCCAGAGTTCGGCGTGGCGGCGCTCGTATTCGGCGAGACACTCGCGTTTGAGCCCAAGCACCTGACCGAAGCGCTGGACCATCGGAATCAGCGCGCGCGCACGACCTTCTGACGCGCGCTGCCAAGTCCGTCGATGCCGCATTCGACGACGTCGCCTTCGGCGAGATAGACCGGCGTAGGCATGCCAAGCGCGACACCGGCCGGTGTTCCGGTGCTGATCAGGTCGCCGGGCAGCAGCGTCATGAACTGACTGAGGTAACTGACCACCTCGGCCACGCCGAAGGCCATGTTCGAAGTGTTGCCGTCCTGACGGCGTTTGCCGTTGACCTCGAGCCACAGAGGCAGCTTTTGACAATCGGCGATCTCTTCGCTCGTCGCCAGGAACGGTCCGACCGGCGCGAACGTGTCGCAGCTCTTGCCCTTGACCCACTGGCCGCTGCGCTCGAGCTGGAACGAGCGCTCGGAGTAGTCGTTGTGCAGCACAAAGCCGGCGACATAGGCCAATGCGTCCTTCGCCGTCACGTGCCGCGCCGTGCGGCCGATCACCACGCCAAGTTCGACTTCCCAATCGAGTTTCGTGCCGCCGCGCGGAATCGCCACGTCGTCGTTGGGGCCGCACAGCGCCGTCGTGGACTTGAAGAAGATCACGGGCTCTTTCGGCAGTTCCGCGCCGGTTTCCTTGGCGTGGTCGCGATAGTTCAAGCCGATGCAGATGATCTTAGAAGGCCGAGCGATCGCGGAACCCAGGCGCTCCGTGGCCGCGAGCCTTTGAGCTTTGGCCTGATTCGCGACGAGCCACACGCCTAGGCGCCGCAGTCCGTCGTTGCCGAAGAAACTCTCGCCCCAGTCCTCGCCGAAGGCGCTGCAATCGACGCGCGAACCGTCAGCCAGCAGAACGGCGGGCTTCTCGCGACCAGGTTGACCTACGCGTATCAATTTCATGGTGTTGTCCGGGTTCGGGGCGCGCCATTCTGTGCTGGAGCGTCGAATCGTTCAATCGGCATTCAGTCGTGGCGGCGGACCCGTCATTCACTTCATCAGGACGCCGCCATCGATCGGGAACGCCTGCCCGGTGATGAACGACGCGGCGTCGCTGCACAGGTAGAGCGCGAGCTGCGCGACCTCCTCGGGTGTGCCCATGCGGCCGATCGGCTGGTAGGCCGAGAGCTGCTCGAACATCTCGCGTTCGCGGCCGGGATAATTCTTGGCCAGGAAGCCGTCGACGAAGGGCGTGTGGATGCGCGCCGGGCAAATGCAGTTGCAGCGGATCTTCTGGTTCACGTAGTCGACCGCGATCGAGCGCGTCATCGAAAGCACGGCGCCCTTGGTCATCGAGTAGGCGAAACGCGCTTCGATCCCGATCAGCGAGGCGATCGATGCCATGTTCAAGATCACACCGCCGCCCTGCGCGAGCATCGCGGGCAAGGCCGCCTGCGCGCACAGGAACACGCCCTTGGTGTTGACGCGGTGCAGGCGGTCGAAGTCCGCCTCAGACGTGGTCGCCAGCGTGCCGACGTGCGCGATGCCGGCATTGTTGACCAGAATGTCGAGCGTCTGAAATTTTTCGCGAGCGAGTTGGAAAGCGCGCGTCACGCTCGCACTGTCGCCGACATCGCAGGCGATCGCTTCGGCGCTCCCAGCGCTCGCCCGAATGCTCTGCACGGTCGCTTGCGCGGCTTCGAGATTGACATCCAGCGCCGCGACACGCGCGCCCTGCTTCGCGAACAGAGTTGCGATGCTGGCTCCGATGCCGGAGCCCGCGCCCGTGACGATCGCCGTCCTGCCGTCGAGTCGGAACATGCTTGCCTCAGTTGTCGAGAAGAAAGACGGTCACGGCCGCCGGGCCGTGCACGCCTAGAGTCAGGTCGTTTTCGATGTCGCTGGTGCGACTTGGCCCCGTGATGAACAGCGCCGACGATGGGGGAGTGCCGCGCGCTCCGAGCACGTCGAGCGCAGCCGCGAGATCGGCGACGATCGAGTCCGTGGTCAGGATCGCGACGTGCGAGCGCGGCAGGAGCGTGACCGAACGCGGCCGCTGCGCGCCGACCAGGAAAAGCATCGAACCGCTGGAAGCGACGCCGAGATCGGCGATCGACAAACCGATGTCCGCGGCCGCGGCCCGCGCGCGAAAACTCGCCGCGCAGCCTTCGTCGCCGCGCTCCCAGCAAGAAACGTCGAGTTCGCGCCACAATCGATCGAAGCCGAAGCGCTCGAAGTTGCTCTTACCGAACCCGACCAGCCTGCGGCCGCCCGTGGAATGGACGAATTCCATGAGCCCGAGTTCCAGCGCGGAGTTCGAGCGCACGGCGTGCACGGCGCCGCCGACCTTGGCCAGTTCCGACGAGAACTGCGCGATCAATTCGGCGCGCGTGGAGGGCGGCGAGCGGCGAGGCGCAACACTCGCGGACGGCGACTGTGACGCGGCGGACGCCCGTGCGCGGCCAAGGCGCGTGCTGACGCGAGCCATAAACGTCTCGCGCTTCACGATTTCACCTCGCGCTCCAGGTCCGGCCACAGATCGCGGAAGGCGCGCTTGGGCGGCGGCGGCAGGCGCCGTGTGCCGAGCCAATTTTTCACCACGGGAATTCTGCGCGCCAGAAAAGTCATGCGCGAACCGTCGAAAATCGTCCAGCGCTGCAGCAAGCGCGCCACGCGCCCCGCGCGCGCGAAGGCGGCCGGCGATGAGAGCACGCTCGCGGACAGTTCCATCATCAGGCGCTCCGTGCGCGATTTGCGCCCAGGCCGCGCATTGCGCTCGCGCAGCTTCACGAGCATGTCGTGGATCGGGATCTTGACCGGGCAGGCTTCATGGCAGGCGCCGCACAGGCTCGACGCGTCGGCAAGTTCCGTAGCGAGTTCCTGCTCGGGCTGGAACAGCGGCGAGAGCACGGCTCCGATCGGACCGGGATACACGGAGCCATAGGCGTGCCCGCCGATCTGGCGATAGACCGGGCAGACGTTCAAACACGCGCCACAGCGGATGCAGTGCAGGATCGCCTGGAAATCCGGATCGCCAAGTTGATTGGAGCGGCCGTTGTCGACGATCACGACGTGCAACTCGTCGGGCCCGTCGGCTTCGTTCGCGCGCCGCGGCCCGCTGATCACGTTCAAGTACGTGGTCAACTTCTGCCCCGTGGCGCTGCGCGGCAGGAGTTCCGCCATCACGGCCAGGTCCGCGAAGCTCGGCACGATGCGCTCCATGCCCATCAGCGCGATGTGCGTGCGCGGCAGCGTCGTGACCAGGCGGCCGTTGCCTTCGTTGGTGAACATCGTGATCGAACCAGTGTCCGCAATCGCGAAATTGCAGCCGGAAATGCCGATGTCGGCTTCGAGGAAGCGCTGACGGAGCGTCTTGCGCGCGTAACCGGCCAGCGTGGCCGTGTCTTCGGCCAGCTCCGCTCCCGCGTGACGTTCGAAGAGCGCGCGGATCTCGCCGCGCGACTTGTGGATGCAGGGCAGGATGATGTGCGCGGGCGCTTCGTGCGCGAGTTGCACGATCCATTCGCCAAGATCGGTCTCCAGCGCCTCGATGCCGGCCGCCTCGAAGTGCCTGTTCAGCTCGATTTCTTCGCTGACCATCGACTTCGACTTCACCGCGAGTTTCGCCTGGCGATCCTTGGCGATGCGCACGCAGATTTCGCTGGCTTCGGCCGCGTCGGCGGCGAAGTGCACGTGGCCGCCGGCGCGCTCGAGGTTGTCGCAAAACTGCTCGAGGTAGCGATCGAGATTCGCGATCGTGTGCGCGCGAATCGCCCGGCCGCGTTCGCGCCAGCTCTCGAAGTCGCCCAGTGCCGCCGAGCCCGCGGCCTTTCCGTTGCGCAGGCGATCGACCGTGAAACGCACGGCCTTGCGCAGGAACTGATTCTCGAGCGCGAGGTCGGCGCGCTCGGCGAAGTCCAGATCAGTGCTGTGCATGTCCGCTGTCCAGGACCTGCGCCAGGTGCATGGCTTCGATCTTCGATCCGTTCGCGCGCATGTGGCCGGCGACGTTCATCAGGCAGCCGAGGTCGGTTCCGACCAGCACGTCGGCGCCCGTCGCGCTGACGTGCGACGCCTTCTCGCTGGTCATCGCCGCGGAGACGGCCGGCAGCTTCACGCAGAACAGTCCGCCGAAGCCGCAGCAGTCCTGCGAATTCGCCAGCGGTCTCAGTTCGAGCCCGCGGACCCGGCTCAGCAATCGCAACGGTTCGTTGCCCACGCCCAGCAATCGCGTGCCGTGACACGAAG
Organism: Planctomycetota bacterium; assembly: GCA_031388685.1. Lineage (GTDB taxonomy): Bacteria > Planctomycetota > UBA1135 > UBA1135 > JADJQU01. The sequence continues at coordinate 1,251 of JANMRV010000726.1, read as the reverse complement.
GGTGATAGACCGCCGTGCGTTCGAGTGTCGCGCCGACGTCCTCGACGCCTAGGACGTTGACCAGGAACTGCGAAAACTCCGACGTGCGGCCGGCCAGGCTCTGCGCGCGGGCAAGCTCTTCCGCGTCCTCGGCGAAGAGCGTCGGATAGGAATGGTGCAGCATCGCCGCGCAGGAACCCGAAGGCGTCACCACGTGGTCGTCGCCGTCGAAGGCGTCGAGCAGCGAACGCGCCACGCGCCGCGCTTCGGGCGTGAATCCGGCGTTGTGGTGCGGTTGGCCGCAACAACTCTGCTGCTGGTTGAAGCGCACCTCGCAGCCTAGGCGCCGAAGCACGCGGACCATGCTGACGCCGACTTCGGGAAAGACCTGGTCGGCCAGACAAGTGATGAACAGCGATACACGCACGGCGCGCGTTGTTATAGCATTCGGCTCGACGCGCGCGCCGTCCGGCGCCGCGAAGGTGCTCAACCCAATCCACACATGATGAAGGTCCTCGCGCTCGGCGGTCTGGTCGTCCTCGCAACGTGCATGGGCGCCTGCGGCGACAAGGCGCCGGCGAAAGCGCACGTCTTCAAGATCGCCGTGATCCCCAAGGGCACGGCCCACGAATTCTGGCAGGCGGTCGAAGCGGGCGCGCGCAAGGCCGATGCGGAGTTCACCGACCTCGAGATCGTCTGGAAGGGCCCCTCGGGCGAAGGCGATGCCGCCGCGCAGATCGCGCTGGTCGAGTCCTTCCTCGCCGACGGTGTGGACGGTGTCTGCCTCGCGCCGCTCGATGCGCGCGCGCTGGAGAAACCGGTGCGCGCGGCGGCGGCGGCGAAGATCCCGGTCGTCATTTTCGATTCGGGGCTTGCCTCGGCGGACGCTCCGATCGCGAGTTTCGTCGCGACCGACAATTACAAGGGCGGCGAGATGGCCGGCGAGGAGCTGGCCAGCGTGCTGAAGGGCGAAGGCAAGGTCCTGTTGTTGCGCTACGTACTCGGCTCGGAGTCGACGGAGCAACGCGAAAAAGGTTTCCTCGATGCGATCGCGAAGCATCCCAAGATCGTCGTCGTCTCGAGCGACAAGCATGCGGGTCCGACGGAAGCGGACGCAGTCGCAGCGGCGGAGACGCTGCTCTCGAACTTTGGCGAGGGCCTCGATGGCGTGTTCTGCTCCAACGAATCCGCGACGTCGGGTTTCTTGACGGCGTTGTCGCGCGACAGCCGCAAACTCGCCGGCAAGGTGACTGTGATCGGCTTCGACAGCAG
>JANMRV010000692.1:0-12921 GCA_031388685.1 Planctomycetota bacterium | reverse complement strand
CATGGGGGCGGCTACATCCCTCCCCCTCCCGTTCCGCCGCTACCGGGCGGCATCAATCCCCCAACGCCGCCCGGTCCTTCAACTACCGGACCGAAGACTCCTGGCCCGGCGGGTCCTTCGACGCCCGGCCCGGCCCGACCGGGCCCGAGCCGTCCGCGCACACCCGCGGGTGGCGCGACACCCGCTGCGCCGTCAGGCCCCCCGCGACTCCAAAATTCGCCGCGCACGCCCGGCGCGGACGCGAATGGAGCGGACCTGACCCTTTGGCAGCACTGGTGGGCCTTCAATCAAGCGCCCTATCTGAAGCTGAAGTCGCATATTCATTCAGGCGGCGTCGTCACGGGTTCTGACGAGTACTGGCTGGGCAAGGGCCTGGGCGCACACGATTTGCAGCGTTTGAGCGCCGAGACGATTCGGCAAGTCCTCATGCCGCAGCTGCTCGAAGCACTGCGGACGGAGACGTCCAACGACATCCAGTCGAGTTGCATGATCGCGCTGGCCAAGATCGGCGATCCAGACGCCGAGAAGGGCGGCTCGGCGATGTTCCGGGAAGTGCTGCTCGAGATCCGCAAGCGCCTGACCTCCTCCAATCAGGAATTGTCGGAGACCGCGGCGGTGTCGCTGGGCATCTGCGCCAGCCGCGAAAACATCCCACTGCTCAGCGCGGTGCTCGAGAACAACCTCGTGCAATTGCGCAGCCTGGGCGTGCCGCAACCGGGCAACGTCAGCATGCGCACGCGCGCTTTCGCCGCCTACGGCCTTGGACTGATCGGCCACGAAGCCGCGGAATACGACCGGCTCGTGATCAACGCGAGCTTGCGCAAGTTGCTCGACGGCGAATGCAGGAGCATGGGCCAGCGCGACGTGCCGGTCGCCTGCCTGACCGCGATCGGCCTCACGGCGCTGGCGATCGATGAGCACGATCTAGACCTCGAGGGTTCGAAGAAACTGCAGGCGCGCGGCGTGATGACTTCGCTCCAGGACCAGCTGCGCTTCCTGCTCGGTTATTACGCCGACGAGGCCAACACCTCGCTGACTCGCGCACAGGCTCCGACCGCGCTCGGCCGACTGCTGCGCAGCGCTGACATTCCTGCTGATTTCGCCTATCGGAAATGGGTCGCCGAAGCATTGATGCAGAGCTTCGACCTGGATTCGAAAGCCGACAACGCGATGCAGCAGAGCTGCATCCTGGCGCTCGGTGTGCTCGGCGATGGCGACGAGGATCCGCTCGACGTTTCGATTCGCGCGATGTTGATGAAGGTCAAGGAGCGGCTGGCCGACCAGCAATCGCGCCACTTCGCGCTGATCGCATTGGCGCAAGCGGCCGGAAGACCCGGACAGGGTCTCGGCGATCCGATCTTTGGCGTCAACGCGCCAGGCGCCGGGGACAATGCGCGAACTTTCCTGCTGGCGCAATTGGCACGCGAGAAGGGCGATGGGCGGCCGTGGGCCGGGCTCGCGCTCGCGATCCTCGAACGTTCGCTCGTCGACGCGAAACAAACGCCCTCGGTGGGCGCGCTGTACACACTGCGCCTGAGTCTTCTGGATGCGCGCACGCCCGACGATCAGGGCGCTTTCGCCATCGCCTGCGGCTTGGTCAAGGACACCGAGGCCAAAACGGTGTTGCTTGCCAACCTTGCGAACGTGCGCGACGTGGAAGCGCGCGGATTCACGGCGGTCGCACTGGGCATGATCGGCGAAAGCACTGCGATCGCGCCGCTGGAGGAAATTGCCAAGCAGTCCAAGTACCGCGGCGATCTCTTGCGCAGCGCCGCGATCGCGCTCGGCCTGCTCGACGACAAGCAGGTGGTTCCCGACCTGATCGCGATGCTCTCGGAGGCTTCAAGCCTTTCGTCGCAAGCCGCGATCAGCTCGGCCCTGGGAATGATCGGCGATTCGCGCTCGGTCAGCGCCTTGGTGGACTTGCTGCACAACAGCGAAGCGACCGAGTTGGCGCGCTCCTTCGGCGCGGTCGCTCTCGGCATCGTCGGCGACAAGGAAGACCTGCCCTGGAATTCGAAGATCGGCGTGAACAGCAACTACCGCGCGAACACGCTCTCGCTGACCGACGGCAAGGGCGGAATCCTCGACATTCTCTGATGGCGCACACGGAGCCAGCCTCGACTCCGCGAGCAGACTGCCGGTGACGTTGATATTGCCGGACTGCGCCGTGCCCGAAGTGGTCGGCCGCAGCTGCACATGTTGCAGCGCGAACGAACTCGGCGGCGGGGTCGGGGTACCTGCGAACTGGCGGTCTGCGCGTTGACGTAGCCGGCGGCTGCGGGCATCGGAACGGTGGGCGGAATCGATGAACGCATGGCTGAACCCATTGGGGCCGTGACCGCGGCCCAAGCGAGAACTCGCGAAGCCCGGCCTGTGGAGATCACGGCTTCCGCCAATGCGCCTAGCGGCGCTTCAGGTAGCGCTGCATGTGCACGGGCGGCTCGTCGTTGTACTCGAACGCCCAGTAGAGGACGTCGCGGTAGTCCAGCGTCGCCTGCTGCAGATAGTGCTTCAGCCGATCGAGATCCCCTTCGCTGAGCAGCAGGCACGCGAGCAGGACGCGCTCCGCCGGACGCTGTGCGGAGAGTGCAGGAGCCGAGTCCAGGAGTTTGCGGATCTCCAAAGCATCGAATTTGGGGAACAGCTCTTGGATCGCGTCCTCGAGCGGCTGCTGGTCGTCGTAGTTCGGCACGCCAGTCTTTCTCGGATCGACTTCTGCGCAATCTGGAGCCGGCCTGCGGGACCTGATCGCGACGGGCCCGCAGAGGCGGCCCGTGCGAACCCGCGGTGCGAAGAGCCGACGGTGATGCCTGCTTTGCCATCGTGGGTTTGAAGTACCCTGAATGCCCATGGCGGACCCGCCTGCACGAGAGCGCTGGAAACACGTGCGCGAGATCCTCGAGCGGGCCGTCGATGTCGATGGTCCGCAGCGCGGAGCATTCTTGGCGCAAGCCTGTGGCGGTGACGCCGCGCTGCGCGCCGAGGTCGAGGACTTGCTGGCCGCGGAGCGAGCGACGGGTCTGCGGCCTTTGAGTCCGCAAGCAGCGCTTCTCGATTCGATGTTCGCGGCCGGCGACCCGCTGCAGCCAGGCCACGCGCTCGGACCCTGGCGACTCGAACGTGTACTCGGAGTAGGCGGCATGGGGCAAGTCTGGCTCGCGCAGCGCAGCGAGGGCGGCTTCGCCCAACGCGCGGCGATCAAACTGATCAAGCGCGGCATGGACACCAGCGAACTCCTGCGTCGATTCGCGCAGGAGCGCGCCGTGCTCGCCGCACTCGAGCATCCCAACATCGCGCGGCTCTACGACGGCGGTTCGAGCGAGGACGGCCGGCCCTACCTGGTGATGGAGTACGTCGATGGCGAACCGCTCGATCGCTACTGCGCGTCTCGCGAGCTGGAGCTTGGCGCGCGCATCGAGCTTTTCATCTCGATCTGCTCGGCCGTGGCCCATGCCCATCGCAACCTGATCGTGCACCGCGATCTCAAGCCGTCTAACGTGCTCGTGACGCAGGAGGGCACGCCGAAGCTGCTCGACTTCGGCATCGCCAAAGTGCTTGGCGAAGGCGGCGTGGAGCCCGAAGGCGAGCGCACTCGCACCGCTCAGCGCGTGTTGACCCCGCTGTATGCAAGCCCCGAACAATTGCGCGGCGAGGCGCTGACGACGCAAAGCGACGTGTACTCGCTCGGCGTGGTCCTGTACAGCCTGCTCAGCGACGCACAACCCTTCGACGAACAGCGCAAGCCCGACAGCGAGCCCGTGTTGCCGAGCAAAGCCGCACAACGCGGTCCGGATTCCGCCCTGCGCGTGCGCTCGCTCGCCGGCGACCTCGACATGATCGTGCTCAAAGCCATGCGTCCGGAGCCGGCGCGGCGCTATGACTCGGTCGAACAACTCGCCGAGGATCTGCAGCGCTATCTCGACGGCCTGCCCGTGCTCGCTCGGCCCGACACGTTCCGTTATCGCGCGGCCAAGTTCGTGCGCCGCAATCGGCTGCTCGTCGGCGCGTCGGTCGCCGTGGCTGCAAGTGTCCTGGCGGGACTGGTGGTCAGCACCTACCTGTACTTCGATGCGAGTCGCGCACGCGACAAGGAACAGGAGCAGCGCCTGCTCGCTTCGGATCGCCTGCACAGCGTGCTGGCCATCGCGTCCTCGTTCACGCGCGACCTCGACGCGCGACTAGGAGTGCTGCACGGCGTGTCGGCGGCGCGCGAGCAACTGCTGCGCGCGGCGGTCCAACAGCTCGAGAAGCTCGCGCAGCAGGCGCCCGACGATCCGAACGTCCTGCTCGAACTCGGCTGGGTCTACCGCGACCTCGCCGCGACGCTTGGCAACCCCACGAGCAACAACCTCGGCAAGTACGCCGAAGCGGAAGTGATGTACGACAAGGCCATCGCGGTCGCGGAAACACTGTTCGCACGCGATGTGGTCGAAGGGCGCTACGCCGATTTCGCCTCGAGCGCCTTCGAATCTCGCGGCCAATTGTTGCGCAGTCTTTCGCGGCTCGACGCGGCGCGTGCCGATGGCTCGCGCGCTGCAGACATCGCCCGCGAAGCCCTGTCCGGCGCGAGCGCCAGTCTCGAAGCGGCGCTGATTCGCAAGCTCGGCAACTCGCTCAGCCTGCTTGCGAATCTCGAACGCGACGAGAAAGACTTCGCAGGCGCCATCGTTTTTGAAGACGAGATGGCCGCGCAGCTCGAAGGCGGATCCGCCAAGTTCCCGCAGGACCGCGAATTGAGATATCTCTTGGGCAACGCGCTTTACACGCGCGGCGTCGGTCAGTATCAGCGCGACGACTACCCGGCCGCGGTGAGTTCTTTGGAACGAGCGGTCCAGATCTTTACCGAGTTGTGCGCCGCGGATCCGGAGAACTCGTCGTTCCGGCGCGCGCTGGCGAGAACGCAGTCGAATCTCGCCAACCCGCTGCAGGTGCTCGACAACACGGAGCGCGCGACGGCGGTCGCGCACAGCGCGCTGGACAGTTGGGAGATCGTCGTCCGCCGCGAGCCGGAGGACGAGGCGGCGTTCTACGCCTTGATCGAATTTGCCAACCGCGTCGGCAACCTCGAACACTACAATGGCAACTTTGAGGCCGCGCGCGTCGCCTACGCGCGCGCCGTGGAAGTGGAGGACGTGTTGATTCAGCGCCACCCCGAAGACACTTGGCGTCGCACGGGCCGTGCCTTCCTGAGCGCCTCGCTCGCCCTGGCCCAATCGGAGCTCGGCCGATGGGACGAGGCCATCGAACGCGCCCAACAGGCGCTCGACGAACTCGATGCCCTCGAAGACGACCCCGCACACGGCACTCAGTGGCGCTACGGCCGAGCGATGACCACGAGCCTGTTGGCCGAATGCCGCATGAACGCGGCGCGCGATTCCGAATGGCCGCCGGCTCGGCGTCGCGAGGAACTCGAGCGCGCGCGCGACCTTTTCGCCAATGCCCGTGAACTGCTGGTCGCGGCGCGCGCCGCTGGTGAACTCGAGACCACGCAGATCGCCGAGATCGGGCTGATCGATGAGCGCTTCAGCAAGCTCGAGGAGATTCGCGCGAAGGTGCCCAATGATCCGTGATCATTGCAAGCTGATTTGCCCGCGCTGAATCCGGCGCGGACTTGACGCCCCGCGCAAGTCGTAGTTGCTAAAGTGAGCGCGCCGCCGAACATTGGATCTCCAGGTGACCAACCCCTCTTCCCCAGAACGCTGGAAGCGTGTGCGCGAGATCCTCGAGCGAGCGCTCGAGTTCGACGGTCCGCAGCGCGCGAATTACTTGACCGAGGCCTGCGCCGGCGACGAGACGCTGCGCGCCGAGATCGACGGCCTGCTCGCCGCGGAGCACGTGACGGGGCTCACGCCGCCCACGGCGGGACCGGCGCTCTTCGATTCGATGCTCGCGGCCGAGGATCCGCTGCAACCCGGGCACTCGCTCGGGCCCTGGCGCCTCGAACGCGTCATCGGCAGCGGCGGCATGGGTCAGGTCTGGCTCGCCCAGCGCAGCGAAGGCGGCTTCGAGCAGCGCGCGGCGCTCAAGGTCGTCAAGCGCGGCATGGACACCGACGACGTGCTCAAGCGGTTCCGGCGCGAACGCGAACTGCTGGCTGCTCTCGAGCATCCGCGCATCGCGCGCATCTTCGACGGAGGCGCCACCAGCGACGGACGTCCGTGGCTGGCGATGGAGTATGTCGAGGGCGAAGCGCTCGACCGCTGGTGCGATGCGCGCTCGCTCGGTTTGCGCGGACGCATCGAACTTTTTCTGCGCGTGCTCGACGCCGTGGCCTTCGCGCACTCGCGCTTCGTCGTGCACCGCGACCTCAAGCCGGGCAACATCCTGATCGACCAGCGCGGCGAGCCAAAGCTGCTCGATTTCGGCATCGCCAAATTGTTGGCGACCGAAGGGCCTGAGCTGGATCGCACATTGACCGGGAAGCGCTTGCTGACGCCGGCCTACGCGAGTCCCGAACAGCGCCGCGGCGAGCCGGCCACGCCCGCAAGCGACGTCTATTCACTGGGTGTGATCCTGTACGAGCTCGCGACCGGCACGCGGCCTTGGCGCGGTGCATTGAGCAACGATTCCTCGGGTCAGGAAACACGCTCTGAACCGGAGCGGCCCAGCACGCGCGTCGCAGCGGCAAGTCCGTCCACGAAGGTTGCCGGCCTGAGTTCGGATCGCCTGCGGCGCGAATTGCGCGGCGATCTCGACACGATCTTGTTGACCGCGCTGCGTTCGGAGGTTTCGCGACGCTACGCGAGCGTCACGGCGCTGGCCGAGGATCTGCAACGCTATCTCGATGGTCTTCCGGTGCTCGCGCAGCCCGACACCTGGACCTACCGCACTTCGAAGTTCGTGCAGCGCAATCGGGTCTTGGTCGGCGCCACCGTCGCCGTGATCTTGGCACTGAGCGTGGGCCTTGGCGTTGCGCTCGTGCAATACGGCAACGCGTTGCAGTCGGCCGCTGACGAGCGAATGCAGAGCGACATCGCAAAGAGACTCGCGGTACTCGCGCAGCAGAATCAGGAACGCGCACAGGAGCAGGAGGCACTCGCGCTCGCAGCGAAGGAAAGCGTCGTGCGCCTGGCGGCGTTCCAAGAACTCGACGACCTCGAAGCGCAGGCGCTGGAACTCTGGCCGGCCCTGCCGGGTTCGATCGACGCTTATCGTGCCTGGATGTTGCGCGCGCAGCGGCTCGTCGATTCGCTGCCGGAGCAGCGCGCCGCACTGACCGCGCTCGGCACTGAAACGACGCGCGGAAACGACCCAAGTGCGCCCGGACTCGACGAACTCGAAACGCGTTGGTGGCGACTCCAAATGGAGAAGCTCATTCGAGCCCTAGAGCAATTCGCGGATCCGAAAACAGGTTGCGTCTGGGGTCTGAATCTGCAGCACGGGCCGGGTGTATCCCGCAGGCTCGAGTTCGCGCTCCAACTCGAAGAACTGGAACGCGAAGGTTCGTCCTTCCGAGCGCTTTGGGAAAAGACGCGCGGCGGCATCGCTGCAGCGCCTGTCTACAATTCCTTCGATCTCCCTCGTCAACCCGATCTCATGCCGCTCGGCAGCGATCCTGCCTCCGGGCTGTTTGAATTCTGCGTCATGGGCTCGGGTACGGTCCCGAAACGCGGCGATGACGGACTGCTGGCGCTCACGCCCTCGACTGGGCTCGTGCTGGTCCTGATTCCAGGCGGACAGGCGCTCGTGGGACGCAGCGAGGAGGATCAGCGGAATCCCAAGCTGGTTCCCCCACCGAAAATGGACAAACCGCTGCTCGCCAGCGTGACCCTCACGCCGTATTTCATCGGCAAGTACGAAGTGACCCAGGAGCAGTGGATCCGCTGGACTGGCGTCAATCCCAGCCAGTTTCAGGCCGGAGTCGTCTACGCGGGTGTGCTGATCGGGGAGCGCCCTCCAGTTGAGCGCACAAACTATCTCGAAGCGCTGCCCGTCCTGCGGCGCAACCGACTGACCCTGCCCACGGAGGCTCAATGGGAGTACGCCGCCCGCGCCGGAACGCGCAGCGCATGGTGGACTGGCGACGATCCCAATTCTCTGCTCGGCGCCGCCAATCTCTCAGACCAGGTCTCGGGCGCGCGCGTGGCGCGTGAGCCGGCCGTCGATCCACTGCCTGGCGACGATGGCTTTGGTTTCACGGCGCCCGTCGGCAGCTTCCGCCCCAATGCCTTCGGGCTTCACGATGTGTGCGGCAATGTCGGCGAGCTGTGCCTCAATTACTTAGGTGCACCCTGGGACGACGAAAGCGAACCGATCCTGGCAGAGTTGGCTACCGACTTGCGCCGCCGTCCGCTGCGCGGCGGCACTTGGGCCAGCCCACCCAATGCCGCGCGGTCGGACACGCTGGGCTACTCCGGCGTCGAACGCCGCGACAGCATCATCGGCATGCGCGCCTGCCGTCGCATCGTGGACTAGCGTCGCTGCGAGCCTGGCACCCACCGAACTGTTGCCGCGAAGTCGTGGAGCCAGGCACCCATCCGAACTGTTGCCGCGAACTCGTTCACAGCGCCGTTGCCGGTGCAGCTCGACGTAGCCGTTGCTCTCACAGCGCCGTTGAGTCGACGCAACAGTTCGGATGGGTGCCTGGCTCCGTACAAGCCTGGCAGCTACCTGAACCTTGCCGCCTGGCGTCGTACCCCCGATGAGAACGGTCAGGAACCGGCCACGACCTCGGGATCGGCGCCCCGGCGGGCGTCGCGAGGACCGATAGGCTTTAGGCCCTGTACTCTTTCGCTCAGATGATTTCGTGATCTGCGCCAGGAGTAGGTTGCGTGATTGGAGGGTGAGGCGTGAAGAAATCGCCCGCCAGGCCCCAGCCACCCAGTTTCCTGCAAACTCAACCTACTCACATGACACCCATGACACTGCTCGAACGATTCTTCCGCCCTGCCATTGCATTCCTGTTCGCGGCCACGGGCCTTGCGATGCCGGCAGGCGCCGACGAGACGCTCTACGCCACAGGCGGCAATGGTCTGTACAGGATCGACCCTGCAACCGGAGCGGCGACCTCGATCTGGGCCTTTCCCGGGGTCGCAATCTATGCGGGTGGTCTCGCCTACGACGCGGCGACCGACACGCTCTACGCGACAGGGAACATCTCCACTAGCTCCGGCATCACGCGCCTGTTCAGTATCAACCGTCACACGGGCGTGCTGACCGCCTTTCCCGGCATGAGCCCGACGGTCAATCTCATGAGCGGCGGCCTGGCGATCCATCCAACGACGGGAGTCATGTATGCGACCGGCACCGACGGCATCCACCAGAGCTCGGTGCTGTACACGATCGACAAGACCACCGGCGCAGAGACGACGGTGGGAGTGAATGGCCCCAATTGCTGTGGAAACGGGACATTCGGCTTCAGCATGTATGGCCTCGGCTTCCGCAGCGACGGAACCTTGTTCGCGAATGGATACAGCTCGGCGACAACTTCGTCGCACCTTTTCACGGTAAATATCGTGAGCGGGCTCGCAACGGACATCGGCTCGCACGGAGTGGCTGTCGGAAGGGAGCTGGCGTACAGCGGATTGGCGTTTGGCGAGACGGGCACCCTTTACAGCATGGGATCCCTCAGCGCGTCGACGAGCGGCCTCTATTCCGTAAACCCGACCAGTGGACTGGCCACGGTGATCGGCAATCTCGTTCTGCCCCTCGGCGTCGACGGCGGACTCAGCTTTGTGCCCATCGGAGCGCCGACTCTGTACTGCACAGCGAAGACCAACAGCCAGGGCTGCGTGCCATCGATCGGCTTCACGGGCATGCCCAGTGCGACGAGCGCGACTCCGTTCACGGTCGCTGCGGCGAATGTGCTCAATCAGAAGCCCGGACTGCTTCTGTACAGCTATGCACAACAGATCGCGCCGTTCCAGGGCGGCTTCCTTTGCCTTTCCAGTCCGCTGCGTCGTCTGGCGGTGGGCAGTGCGGGTGGAAGCCTTCCGCCGACGATCGACTGCACGGGCTCGTACTCCCTCGACTTCAATCAGCGGATCCAGAGCGGCCTCGACCCGCAACTCGTTCCTGGCCAGGAAGTCGACGCGCAGTATTGGATGCGCGACCCCGCCGGTTTGAGCGGGAGCGGATTGACCGATGCGGTCAGCTTCCAGATCCGTGCGTGAATGGGGTACGCAGGCCGGGTGGGCCGGGGTGATTACTCACCCCGGCCTGCGCCGCGCCGGCCCCGTTGCTACGTGAGACCGGCGGGGTTCATGCCGTTAGCGCCGATGGCGCCGCCGTTGTGATGGCGACGGGACCTCAGCGGGTCAGCTGCCCGCCGGTAAACCTCGAAGCTGCGCCGTTCCTCGGCCCCACGACTTCACCCCGTGGACCAGGCCCAGCTTCTCCATTCCTCGAATCGTCAGCCAGCCCAGGTCGAACTCCCACGGCTCGATGCCCATGCGCGCGGAGTCCGGCAGTGCGTGGTGGTTGTTGTGAAAGCCCTCGCCGAAGGAGATCCAGCCGAGCACGAGCGAGTTCGAACCGTTCTCCGACGCGTTCGGCACGACGAATCGTCGCGTGCCGTGTTTGTGGGTCCAATAGCCAATGAACCAGTGCCCGACGATTCCGCCACTCACTCGCGCAACACCGCAAACCAGCGCCGTTTCGAAGCCGGCGAGTGCGAACAACGCGGCGTAGAGCGCCAAGTTCCAGAGCCACCACGTGCGCTCGAGAAAACGCAGGAACGGATCGCGCAGAATTGCGTCCTCGATTGCGTAGCGCCTCCACGAGCGGGGCTCAAAGCGGCCGTGCAGGTTCCAATAGAAGTCGCGGAGGATTCCGTGACGATAGGCGAAGTACGCTGGGCATTCGGGTTGACGCTGCCAGTAGTCGCGAACGAAGTGCAGTCGAATCCACGACAGCGGGCCGCCAAGTCCGGTAAACACGAAGAGCGAGAGCAAGCAGCGTTGCACGGTCAACGACGTCCGGTAGGAGCGGTGGATCAGACCGCGATGGAGTCCGACCGAGTGCCCCAGGCATAACGTGAAATAGGTGAAGACGATCGCCACCGCGCAAAGCCGCGCATCGAGCGCACCAGGCAGAAGCACGAAGGTCGCGCTCAAGTGGCTCCACAGCCAGACGGCCTTCGGCCAGGAAAAACGCACGGTCCCGGTCGCTGCCGGCACGGACCCGCTGAGCGCACTCATGTTGCCGCCTCCGGCTCGACGTCGCCTTCCAGTCCCAGCCGGACGCTTTTGCCGATCGCCAGGATTCGGGGACGGACGAAGGGCATCTTCAGCCCGAGGCTGATGAGCGGCGACGCGCCCTCGAGCGCCTTCAACAGGGCCCGTGTGGCGCGCTGATCGCGGCTGCGATCGACGGCCCAGAAGAACAACAGACCGAGTTGCCCCAGGTACGCGGCATCCGCGATTTCCGTGGCGTCCTTGGGCGCATCCTTGGCCTGTTTCACAGCGCGCAGGAATTGTGGCCGGCCCTTGTTGCGCGAGTCTTCGTTGTGCAGCGGGCTGATTGTCGGATGCCCATCCAGCATCGGCACCAGCAACGCGCGCAGCAGAAGGCGATAGGGCGCAAGCACCTCCATCGCCAGCCGCGTCAACCACATCGTGCGTTCCATCCAGGCTCCGGCGGGCATCGCCTGCGAACGCTCGACCCATTCGTCGAGCAATCGGCCGTAGACCTCGGCCACAAGCGCGTCCTTGTTCTCGAAATAGCGGTAGAGCAACGCCGGCGTGATGCCCGCTTCCTCCGCGATCGAGCGCAGCGAAGCCATCCTGTAGCCCTCCGCTTGGAACTGCCGGATGGCGGTGGCGAAAATCCGCTCGCGGGTCGCTGCGCCCTTGGTGCTGCGTCGGCTGCGGGGAGGCACGGGTTGGTCGCTCATGCCGCTAAAGTAAACGTGTTTACTTTAGCAGTCAAGGCCCAATTCCGCCGACCTGCGGAGCCGCACCCCCCCCCCGGCCCCGAGGGCTAGACTGCGCCCGACATGGTCAAAGCACAAAACTTGTCGTTGGGCGCTGCCGCACCGGCATTCGAACTGGGATCGACGACGGGGAAGCTGGTTTCGCTCGCGGGCCTGAAAGGCAAGCAGGTCGTGCTCTACTTCTATCCGCGCGACGACACGCCGGGCTGCACGCGCGAGGCCTGCGGGTTTCGCGACGAGTTCGCGGCGGTCAAGAAAGCCGGCGCGATCGTGCTCGGCGTTTCCAAGGACTCGCTCGCCAGTCACGCAAAGTTCCGCGCGAAGTACAAACTGCCCTTCGAGCTGCTCGCCGATCCCGACAACGCGGTGGCCAAGCGTTACCACGCCTTCGGCAAGAAAATGATGTACGGCAAGGAAGTGGCCGGGACGATCCGCTCGACCTTCGTGATCGACGAGAAGGGCGAGCTCGCAGCGATTTTTGCGCCGGTGAAAGTCGACGGACACACGGAACAAGTCCTCGGAGCGCTGCGCGGGGAAGCGCCCGCGAAAGTGACGCTGGCGAAGAAGACGCCGGTCAAGAAAGTGGCGGCCAAGAAGTCGTCTGCGAGAAAGCGCTAGCGCTCCGCGCCAGCAACGGGATTCTTGCCGCTTCATCCGCGATGATCGATCACCTGCCTCAATTCGAGCAGAGCACGAGCATCGCGTTCGCGGCGTACTCGCTGATGAGCGTCGTGACCGCCGCGCTCTACTTTCTCGACAAGCGACTCGCCATGAGCGGATCTAGGCGCATTCCCGAGCGCACGCTGCACACACTGGAATTGCTTTGCGGCTGGCCGGGGGCCCTGGTAGCCCAACAGTTGTTCCGCCACAAGAATCGCAAGCCGACGTTTTTCCTGGTGACCTGGGTGATCGCCGCGCTTCACATCGCTGTCTGGGTCTTCGTCTAGTACTACTGTGTCACGAAAAGCCGGGTCGCATGACGCCACAGGACGCGCAATATCCGAGCACTTGTAGCAAGTTGCGCATCACGCGTACTCGGAAGCTTG
>JANMRV010000496.1:0-2779 GCA_031388685.1 Planctomycetota bacterium | reverse complement strand
TACCTGACTCCGTACGCCGGTTCGCTTCAACGAATCGACGTAGGGGCCTTCTGTCCGGTGGGGACGAAGCTCACGAACGCGAGCGGGTCGCGGATCGCATGAAAGTCCTTGCGCGCGGCTTCGAGTTGTGCGGGAACGGTCAGCAATTCGATCGCCGACGCGGCGAGCGTTTTCGCCGCAACCGACAAGCCCTTATCACCGATCGACATGCCCGTGCTCGCGGCCCACTGCCACGAATGCGCTGCGGTACCGAGCGCCGCGGCACAGACCGAGATCGATCCGACCGGCACGCGCCAGGAGACGTCGCCGATGTCCGTCGAACTGGTGATCTGTTCGGGCAGTTCGGGCACGGGCTCGATCACCGACGAAAGCGCATTCGCCGGCCGATTCTCCAACGGTTCCTGCGTTTTTCGCGCGAAGGCGATTTCAGTCGCGTCGAATTTCGGCGGCCCGACGAAGCGCAGATTGCGGTCGAGCAGCAGGGCCAGCGCGCGATTGGGCAACACTTCGTGCGCGTCCGAATCGACGCGCATGTCGAAGGTCGTCTCGGTCATCAGCGCCGCTCCCTCCGCAATCTTTTTCAGGCGCGCGAAATAGCGCTCGACATCGGCGTGACGATTCGCGCGCAGGTAATACCAGACTTCCGCTTCCGGCGGCACGACGTTGGGCTGGCCGCCGCCGTTGGTGATCACGTAGTGGATGCGCGTGTCCTCCTTGACGTGTTCGCGCAGATAGTTCGCGCCGACGTTCATCAATTCGACCGCGTCGAGTGCGCTGCGGCCCTTCTCGGGATCGCGCGAGGCGTGCGAAGCGAGTCCGTGGAAGCGAAATTTCGCTGAAACCACGGCCTTCGTGTAGGCGTAATCGGCGAACGTCAGGTCGCGCACGTGCCACGACAATACGGCGTCGGCATCGTCGAACAATCCGGCGAGCAGCATGTACTGCTTGCCGATCGCCGTTTCTTCCGCCGGCGTTCCATACAGCTTGATCGTGCCGGACAACTTGTGCTGCTCCATGACGCTCTTCACCGAGCATGCTGCTCCCGCCGACGCGGCACCGAAGACGCTGTGGCCGCAGGCGTGTCCCGCATCAACGCCTTCGCGGGCTTTGCGCTCGGGCAGGGCCTGTTGCGAAACGCCCGGCAAGGCGTCGAACTCGGCCAGGATGCCGATCACCGGTTTGCCCGAACCCCAGCTGGCCACGAAGGCCGTCGGCATGCCGGCGACACCCGCCTGGACTTCGAAGCCCTGCGCGCGCAAGAACTCCTGCAGCGCCGCGCTCGAGCGCACTTCCTTCAGGCCGACTTCGGAATACTCCCAGATCTGCTTGTGCAGCGCGATCAACTTCGGCTCGAGCGCCGTGACACGCGCGAGCGCTTCGTCGCGCAGGTCTGCGCTCGGTTCGCTGGCCAGGGAAGGAATCGCGGACAGCAAGCATGCGAAAAAGATCATGGCGGGCGCTCGTCTTGGGTTGCGCGCCGGTCCTCGGTGCGAGAACGGCCGCGCGGCACGCCACGATACGCTGCGCGCTTGTCCGCCGCGAGCGGCCCCGACCCTCAGCGGCCCGTCAGCGACGACTGCAACTGAGCCGACCAGCTCAACGCGTCAAGATAGGTGTCGCGCAAGGCGTGCTGGCTCAGCTTCATCTCGTTCAGTCGCTCCCAGTCGGCGGATTCGCAGGCGATGGCGGCTTCGAGCACGAGTCCGAGTTCGCCCTCGTGCGCGACCAGCGCGCGCACGATGTCGTCGGCGAGTCCGATTTCCTCCACGATGGACTTCAATTCGCGGTCGAGGAAGGCATCGATCACCGACATCAATCCGACCAGGAATCCACGCTGTGGATCCAGATTCGAGAATCCGCACAGGAGCTGGCAGTAACGCGCGCGCACCAGCGACGTCGTGACGAGTTCGTCCGGCTTGTCCTCGCAGGACGTCAACATCAATACGAGTACGCAGGCTCGAACGCGTTCGAAGCCCAGCGTCATGATCGCGTGACGCAGCGATTCGATATTCACGATCGTGCCGACCGCCACCGAGTTGACATAGCGCATCAGGCGATAGGTCAGTCCGACGTCGCCTTGGATCAATTCCTCGATCGATTCCAGCGACGCGTCCGCGTCCTGCATGCCGGCGACGACGCGCAGCAGTGCAATGCGATTGGTGGGCGCGCGCCGGCCCTTGATAAGTTGTGGCCGAGCGAAGAAATAGCCCTGGAACAGCTCGCAGCCCAACGCGCCCATGCTCTTGAAGACTTCGTGGGTCTCGACCTTCTCCGCCAGCAGGCGCAGGCCCGGCCGGCGCAGGTCGCGCACGACTGCGGGCAGGTCGTTCGCGTCGATGGCGAGCGCGTCGAGCTTGACGAAATTCGCCAACGGCACCAAAGCTTGGGTACGGCCGGTCAGGACAAAGTCATCGAGCGCGATCTTGAAGCCGAGCGACTTGGCGCGTCCGATCGCGCGCAGCACTTCGGCGTCGGCTTCGATGGTCTCGAGCAGCTCGAGTACAACGCGTTCCGGCGGAAAGAATTCGTAGATGCCGCTGACCAGGACCTCGCGCGGGATGTTGATCCAAGCCACGCGGTTGCCGACGAGCCGATCGAGTCCGATGTCGAGCAAGGCATTGACGCCGACCTCCGCTGTGGCGAACTCGGCCGACTCGAACTTCGCGGACTCGTGTCCGTGGGCGCGGAACAGGATCTCGTAGGCGCAGACCTTCACACTCCGATCGAAGATCGGTTGACGCGCGACCAAGGAAGACTGGGCAGTCATCCAGCGTTCAGG
>JANMRV010000495.1:0-10387 GCA_031388685.1 Planctomycetota bacterium | reverse complement strand
CCCCCCCCCGCCCTGGGGGGCGTGGGGCCGCGGAAATAGTACGCAGTGGAGCCTGACTCAGTACGTCACTCGAGTTCGCGTTGCAGCCACATGCGGGCGACGCGCCAGCCGCGCACGATCGTGGGCTCGGAGACGCCGAGCACGCCGGCGGTTTCCTCGACCGAGAGGCCGCCGAAGAAGCGCAGCTCGACGATGCGACCGAGTTGTTCGTCCATCTCGGACAGGCGCGTCAGCGCTTCGTCGAGGCCGAGCATGTCGGGCGCGGTCGATGCAAAAGCCTCGGCGAGCACGTCGATCGAAAGTCGCTTGGCATCGCCGCCGCGCTTTTGCGCTCCGCCGCGGCGCGCGTGGTCGACGAGCACGCTGCGCATGGCCTTGGCCGCGATGCCGAGAAAGTGGGTACGGCTCTCGAAGCTGCGCTCATGATTGCCGAGCACGCGGAGGTAGGCTTCGTTGACCAGCGCGGTCGGCTGGAGCGTGTGCTGCTCGCGTCCGACGAGCGCGCGCTCGGCGAGCTGGTGCAGCTGCCCGTAGATGATCGGCAGCAACTGCTCCTGCGCCGAGCGATCGCCATTCGCAAGCCGCTGAAGCAGCAGCGTCGCGTGCTCAGGATCGAGGGGAGTGGGATCCATCGGATGGGACCTTTGGGCCTCCATGCTGGACCGAGGGAGCAGACGGCGCAAGTCGCGCGTACCGAGTCAGGTACTTCTCCACCCTACCTTTCGATCCGGTCAGCCCGCGAACGAACGGACAGGATCGAAGGCTGGGGTGGAGAGGTACCTCACTCGGTACAAGGCGGAGTCGAGGCCTGACCCGGTGCATTGGACCTGAAAGGTAGGGTGGAGAAGTACCTGACTCGGTACATAATCCGGAGTGCAGGAAGACGACCGGCCTCTCCATTTCCTCTCCGCTGCGGCGCTCGGTGCTCGCGTGGGCATCCTGTTCGCGGCCTTCGAAGCGATCGCGGCTTCGTGGCTCTCGTACGCGACCTCCGACGGCCTCGACTACATGCAGCAGAGCGCGATTTCGTTCGCGGTGTATGCCGCGGTTTGCGCCGGCATCGGTGCGCTCGCGAGCGCGCTGCTCGCCAAGCCGGCCACGGTCATCGCAAGACGGATCGAACGTCCGGTGCCCGAAGTCGTCGCGCGCCTGGCGACGCTCGCGCTGGTGCTGACGATCGCCGCGCACGAATGGGCCTGCTTTCCCAGCCAGGCGATCGAGATCCGCCAGTCGTTCGCTTTTTCGCTCCTGCTAGCCCGGACTATTCACCACGTCCTCGCCTGAAGTGGATAAGCGGTCCGAATTGCGCTTGACGTTGCCTCGATCCACGTTCGCGGAGTCATGAGGGCTTCCTTGCACCGCGTCGGACCATCGCCTGCTGCAGAAATTGGCATCTGAAGACGGCGCGGGCAGAGCTCCGCCTATGAAGATGTATTCCGTAAGGTTCGAGTTGGAGCCTCGGCGCCGTCAGCGCGAGCTCGCGCCGACAGCGAGCGCCGCTCGGCGCCATGCGTCGGCCCACGGATGTGTCGCAGGTAGCAGCAACACGATGCGCCGGCAGCTCTCGCGCACGAGTGCACCGACCTTGAGCAGACGCAATCGAAGTGTTCCGACCTGAGCGTGCGCGAGTTCCGTGCCGGCCAGTGCCCGACGCAGCGCCTGAAAGAGCACGAAGGCTGCCGCGGTGGAGAGCACACGCAGTTGGTTGGCGAGAAAACTCGTCGAGCTGGTGCGGTCGATCTCGAGATCGTGTTTGAGTTCCTTGATGCGATTCTCGACGTCACCGCGGCGCGCATACAGTTTCCACAGCGACTCCGGACTTCCGGGTAGGTTGCTGACGACCACGCGCAAATTATCGCGCAACGCGCGTCCTGGAAGATCGGTCACCTCAGCCTTGAAGATCACGTGCCGTGCGCGGGGCCAGGTCTTGGCGCGATACTCGCTCTCGCCGTAGAGCGTCGTCGTGCCGCCCAATTGCTCGGCGATCGAGCGCACACCGCGCATGTGACCAGCGGCGATCTTCACCAACGTCGAGTTTTTCGGCATCGCGACGAGATAGCTCGCGCCAAGTTCGTCCAACAGGTCGAACAGCTGCGGACCGGCGAAGCCGGCATCGAGGCGGACGAGCACTTCTGCCCGAGGAAAACGCCGCTTCAGCTCGGGCATGATACGGCGCAGCAGACTGCGCACACAGCGCACGTCGCGTGCCGTTCCTGGCCGAAGGCGAGCGAAGAAGAGGTGCTGCTCGGGCTCGTCGTCCACTGACAAGAAGCCCAAGAGCGGCAAGTAGCACCACGAGTCGTAGTAGCCGTTGAAAAAAGTAAACGGCTGTTGACCGTGCGTGGGATCGACGCTGCTGTCGAGATCGATCGTGATGCGACGCGCGCGCTTGTGGCGGCGGCTGAGGTTGTCGAACACGGTGCGCTCGAGCGCCCGCGCTGCGCCGACCAGTTCGCGACCGCTGCGGTCGCGCTCGAAGCGCGACAGCGTCGGCTGCGACGCCAAGCCTTCGTCCGACGCAGGCGAGCGGCCGCAGGCGAGTTTCACTGCCGGGTCGTCGCCGATGCGCGCCGCGTCGTTGCAATCGGCGTATCCCAACGCGATCGAGAAGACCCGCTGGCGCAGCAGATCGCTCAGTTCGTGCTCTACGCGCTCAGGCATGCGTCGGTCCAACAGCGCCCCTGAAAGGCGGGTCGTCAGGCCCAGCCGCCGATCAACCTGCGCCAGCAGTGCCACCCCACCATCCGAACTCAGCCGCGGCGCGCTGAACTCGACCACGAGCGGCTTGGAAGAAAATCCTTCGAACAGGACGGCTTGATGCTTATCGTGGGACATGCGGGTGAGGAGCGTTGCGCTGGATGAATGTTGTTGACACTCATCTGTTCGGCTCGATGCGCGTCACCCGCGCCTGTTTTCTCGTGAATAATTCGGGCTAGCGCTCGTGGTCGTTGCGTCGCTCAGCGAGCGTCGTGCCGCGCAGTGGCTCGCGGGATTGGCAACACCGTGGATGGCCGCGTCGATACTCGGCATCGTGCCCTGGATCGAGGGGCACCTGGTCGAGGATTTCAGCTGGAGCATGAAGCAGGCGGCCGCGGTGCTCGCCGTGCTCGCTTCTAGCGCGCTGGCGACGTTGGGACGTGCCAGGCTATCGTCGCCGCGCGCGCTATCGTTGCCCGTGGTCGGTGCAACGCTGCTGTTCGCTCTCGCAGGCAGCCTGCTTGAACAGGGCACCTTCGACATGCCGACTGCGCCGAAGGCCGCGGCCAAGGGCCCGAATGTGATCCTGATCAGGCTCGATACCGTGCGCGCCGATCACCTTTCGATCTACGGTTATTCGCGCGACACGACTCCGTTTCTCAAAGAGCTCGCCAAGGAAGCAGTCGTGTTCGAGAACTCCTTCTCGACCGGCGACTTCACGCTCTCGAGCCACGCGAGTATGTTCACGGGCACGTACCCGATCCAACACGGCGCGCGGCCCGACCCCGATCATTTCGCGACGATGCCGCTTTCGTACGACGCCGTCACACTGACAGAAATCCTCGCCAAGGCTGGTTGGCGCACGCTTGGCGTCGCCGCGAATTGCGTTCTGCTCGACCCGCGCTTCGGCATCGCCCAGGGCTTCGAGCATTTCGACTCGCGCTATCGCGCGCTCGACTTTCCCAAGGTGCCGCCGTGGTCGCTTCGATCGCGCCTGCACGTTTTCTTGCACGATCTTTTGCCGCCCCACGAATTCGATTTGGTCTTTCGCGACGCTAGCGCGCTCAACCGCGCAGCTTTTGCCCAACTCGACAAGCGCGATCTTGGCCGCCCATTCTTCATGTTCGTCAACTACATGGACGCGCACGCGCCTTATCGGCCGCCGGCGCCTTTCGACACGCTGTACGACGCGGGCGCCAAGCCGATGGACATGACCGTTCACCGCGAGCAGCGCGCGGATCTCTACAGCGGCAAGTTGCAACTCGCTGCGGCCGAGCGCGACGGCTACATGGCGCTCTACGACGGCGGCATCGGCTACCTCGATTCGCAGTTGCGTCTCTTCTTCGAGCATCTGAAGCAACTCGGACTCTACGACGACGCGCTGATCATCATCACCTCCGATCACGGCGAAGCGTTCGGTGAACACGGCACGCTGGAGCACGGCATGTCCGCTTACCAGGAACAGGTCCGCGTGCCGCTGCTGATCAAGCGGCCGGGCGCGCACGACGGACAAAGAATCAGCGCGCTTGCCAGTGGCATCGATATCCTCCCTACGGTGCTTGCCGAAGTCGGCCTCGAGCCAATCAAGGATCTGCCCGGCCGCGCGCTGTTCGGCGCCGACAGTTCCGTGGATCGCGTCATCTTCAGCGAGCACTACCCGACCCTGTGGCACGTCACGAACAATTCCAAGCGCGCGATTCACACGACCGCGGCCGCCTGGAAGAACTTCGTGCAGCTTCGCGGCGATGATGGCCGCACGGAACGCTTTGACCTCGGCGCCGATCCGCGCGAAGAGCATCCACTCGAGAGTTTTCCGCCCGAAGTGCCCGATCTCGGTCTGCAACTCGAGCGTTGGATCGCCCCGCGCCGCCTGAATACGCCGCGCGATAAGAAGCGCACCATCGACGCGCTCAACATGCTCGGCTACGGGAAGTAGGCGCTCTCGCGAGCGCACGCCGCTCCCGAGGACCGGCGGGCCCGCGCGGACGGGATTGCATTTTGACCCGTTCGCGTAGACCATCGGCGATCCAGTGGCCGACAGAGTGCAAGACAAAAGAGCCATTCCACGCACCCGCTCCACGATGCCTGCACGACGCACCCTCCTCCGGCTTGGGACGCTGCTGCTCGGCTGCCTGCCGGCGCTGCTCGATCCCGCCGCGCTGCAACGCGCCGCAAGCCTTGAAGAGCTCGCGCGCTCCGCGCATCCCTACTTCGTCGCGGCCCACTTCGGACTGCTCTATCTGTGGGCTCCGCTGGTCGCGCTCAGCGGTTGCCTGCTGTTCCTCACGCCTGGACTGTTGCTGGCGTGGGCATTCGGCGCCGCCGCGGATCTCGGCCGCTGGATCCTCTATGGATTGGGCCTGAGCCTGGTCGTGGTCAGCAGCGCGGCGGCCATGGTCCAGTCGGCGCTGGGCCATTCACTCGTCGGCACGCCATTCGCCGTCGTGGTTCTCGTCACCGCCTTGCTTTGCGCCGGCGTCTTGCTCGCTCGCGAGGCGCGCAGGATGGCGCTGCCGTGCTGTCTCGATCAACGCGCGACGCGCAAGGTCCTGCTCACTGCGATCGTCGTGCCCTGGCTGCTCGTCGCCTGCCTCGCGCCGAAGTTCTATTGGGAAGGTTTCAACGGCGACGG
Source organism: Planctomycetota bacterium (assembly GCA_031388685.1). Classification (GTDB taxonomy): domain Bacteria; phylum Planctomycetota; class UBA1135; order UBA1135; genus JADJQU01. The sequence continues at coordinate 5,058 of JANMRV010000495.1, read as the reverse complement.
AGTGCATGCCTTCGAAGCCACGCGCCTCTTGCTTTCGCGCGCGCTGCCTTTCTGGGATCGCGAAGCAGGCCCGATCTCGCTCTATCCCGGCGTGACGAGCATGCTCTTCACTTTCCCGGGCTCGTGGTTCCTGCGCCTGTACGGACTTGGCGAAGCCGCGGCGCGCCTGCCGGTGCTGCTCTACTTGATCGCGGTTTTCGCCGGAATCGTCGCGATCGCGGAGAACCGCCGTGGACCGTTGCCCGCGATCGACGCCGTGCTGATCTGGGTTGCACTCGCGGTCTACCTCGTCGTGATGGCTTTTAGCGCGAGCTACGACCCGTACTCCGCGGACATCGCGCTGCCGGCGACGCAGGACACGCTGCTGGTCGCCTGCTTGCTCGGCTTCGTGCTGGCCTGGGCGCGGCGCGAGCGAGTCTGGTCGCTGCTCTTCTTGCTCTTGACCTATCTCTCGCTGCCGAGCGGATTCCTGTTGATCCTGATGTTCGTGTCCGCGGCCTGGCTCGTGGAAAAGCCGCGCCCCTGGACGCGCGTGGCCTGGAGCGCGGCGGGGCTGGCCGGATGCATCGCGATCGCAGCGCTCCTGCCGCGCGCCTTGAACGCGTTCGGTCTGCCGCTGCCCGGAGGCGAGTACGGGAAGGAAGGCCTGCTCGAACGCTTCATGCTGCTGCAGTTCACGGACGCGCAGCGATTCCTTTTCGTGCTGGTTCCGTGCGGCGTTGTGCCCGCGATTGCGTTGTTCCATTGGCGCTCGATCGATCCGTTGGCGCGGGCGATCGCGCTCACGGCCTTGGGCTACTTCGCGCTGTTCTTCGTGCAAGCGTACATTTCGCTGCATCACTTCGTGCCGGCGATGCTCTTGCCGTTGGCTGTCTTCTGGCGCAGCAGCCTGGCAAGCGAACCCAAGACTCGGCCTTGGTGGCTTGGCAGCGTGGCGATCGGCGCTGTCGCGTGTCTTTTCCTGGCGCTGCCCAAGGATGCGACGGTCGCCATGCACGGCAAGGAGATCGGCCGCGGAATCGACATGCGCGTTCCGGGCTACGCGCAGTCCGCGCCGGCGGCATTTGCCTGCGTGAGCCTGCTCGGCGAACTTTTTTCCACGGGCATCGACGTGGCCGTGCCGGATCAGAAGTTCGGCGGCTCGCCCAACACCTGGAACTACTATGCGCGGCGCGCGGCACAATCCGCGCGCGAGGTCAACTACGTCGTGCAGCGTGCCGATGAAGCAGCGCCCGCGGACATGAACAAGCTCAGCGAAAAAGACGGCTTCGTGCTGTTCCTGCGCGATGCGCGGATCCTGGAGCGACAGCGCGGCATTCGACCGCCCGCCCCGCCGGGCAGCGCACTGCTCGCGGAGGACCGCGGCCTGATGTTCTTCGGCCAGAAGCCGCGCCAGAAGAAGCTCTACATCCTCAACGTGCGCTCGGTCCTGCGCAGGCTCGGTCTGTAGCCATGACTTCGCAGCGGCGACGTTTGTTGCTGGTGTCCCTGGTGCTCGGCCTGGTCGGGCTGGGCGTCGCCATCGCCTGGGTGCGCTGGACCGGAGGCAGCGAAGCGTTTGGAGTTTTTCGCCGCGTCAGTTGGCTGCACGCGGGTCTCTTGCTCGCCATCACGGCCTGCTTCGTGGTGACGCGCTTCATCCGCTGGCAATTCCTGCTGCGCCGGGCCGCACTTCCGATCCCCACGCGCGACAGTCTGCGAACTTATCTCGCTTCGCTCGCTGGAACGGCGACGCCGGGCTACATCGGCGAGGTGATTCGCTGCGCGCTCCTGCGCCGGCACTTCGGAGCGCCGCTGCGACTGACGTTGCTTTGCTTGTTGATCGAGCGCTTGCTGGACGTCGGCGTCCTGGCCCTGATCGGCAGCGCCTGCGCCAACGCCTGGTTGCCGCGTGGGTTGATGATCGCAGCGGTCGTCGGCGCCTATCTGCTGATTCGACTTTCGGTGCGCGCAGCAGCCTGGATGGAAGTGCCGCGCGAGTCGCTGAGCGGGCTGACGAAGCCGGGAACATTGCTCATGGCTGCCGCCGGTTCGGCCGTCGTGTGGTTGCCGGTAACACTCGGACTGCAATTCGCCGCCGCGGGACTCGACATCGAGCTTCCAACCCTCGAGTCGATGCGCGTGTACACGAGTTCAACGTTGTTCGGCGCGCTGACGCTCATGCCGGCCGGATTTGGCGCGACGGGCAGCGCCGAAATCGTGCAGCTCGAAAAGTTCGGATTGGCGCTGCCTTCGGCCGTCGCGGTGGTGACACTGTTCCGGGCACTGACGACCGGCGCGTGCCTTTCGCTCGGCGCGATCTTCCTGTTGATCGAGTTGCGCCACGGCAAGGGCTCGCCTGAAAGCGCAGCCAACGAACACTTCAACGCGCTCGCCACGGAATACAACGCGCAGTTCAAGCCGCATGTCTGGAACTATCTGCTCGAGCGGCGCGTTGGTTTCATCTCGGGCGCACTGCCCAAGCCAGCCGATGCCGGCCTCGGTCTCGATCTCGGCTGCGGTCTCGGCCTGCAGGGCCAGGCCATGGGCAAGCTTGGATATCGGATCGTCGGTATCGATCCGTCGCTGGAACTCTTGCGTCATGGCAGGCGCGAAGGATTGACGACCGCGGTCGGCGACGCGTTAGCGCTGCCTTTCGCCGATGGAAGTCTGCGCTTCGTCTACGCCGTCGGCGTGCTGCATCACCTTGGCGGACGCACGGCGCAAGAAGCTGCCTGCCGCGAAATCGCGCGCGTGCTCGCACCCGGCGGAGTCCTGGTGGTGCAGGAGACGAACACGCGAAATCCCCTGTTCCGTTTCTACATGGGCTACGTGTTTCCGATCCTTTCGCGGATCGACGAAGGCACGGAGCATTGGATCGAACCGGACCGCTGGACGAGCATCGATTCGCTCGAATTGGTGAACGTGCACTACTTCACCTTCCTGCCCGATTTCATCCCGCAGGCCTGGATGCCGCCATTCCTTGCACTGCAGGATCGCCTGGAAAAGGGCCGCTGGAAGCCGTATTCGGTGCACTATCAGGCAGTATTGAAGAGGCGCTGATTCGAGCATGGGTTTCGATAGGCTGGCGCTCTACCCGAGCATCCAAGGAGACTTCCGATGCTCGCGATGCGCTCCATCTCGCTGCTTTCCGCCTTCGCCGTTCTCTCGCCGCTCGCCGGCCACGATGGCGTCAAGTTGCATTGACTATTCAAAGCCGGCGATGTGTTGCGCTATCGCATGACGTACGAATCGACCATGGAGATGTCGATGATGCCGGACCGAGAGTGGGCACTTCGATGGTCATGCGCGAAAGCGTCAAGGAGGTCGCAGCCGACGGAACGGCCTCGATCGAGTTCGCTTGCGAAGCGCTGCGCGACGACACCGCCGAAATGCCGATGGACGTGGATCTGAGCGGGAGCGAGGGCAAGGGCACGATGTGGTTCGACACCGAGCACGGCCGCATGCTCGAATCCCCGCAGTCGATGGACATGGGACCGAAGTCCGAGGACGGTTCCACCGGCGAAGCGCAATTCGAGGTCACGACCAGCGTGTCGACGGAGATGCTGCTGCTCGCCAAGGACGCGCCGGCGTTCGAGCCCGCTTCTGCGAAGGCAGCCGGCGGCGCGAAAAAGTGACGGGGCGTGTGCGCCTGACGCGATAGACGCGCGCATCAGCGCTCCACCTCGAAGCGAAGCTTTGGCCCACTCCCGGCCCTACACCCAGCTCCCAGGGGCCAGGAGGCCGTCTTTCCTTGCAAATTCGCCACGGCGTGGCGAATTTCTCGCCAGCGCGTGGCGGATCTGTCTCTACGTGCGCCCGGCCCGGCGCGCCCGATTACCGAGGAACGAAAGCCCCCGCTGGCTGACTTGCTCATTGCCCGCGACATCGAGGCGCGTTTGATTCCAAGCCCAGGGAAACAGCGCCGCTGGAGGAATCGCCCTAGATCTTGAACGGCCAGGCTTGCACGATTCCCAGTGAATCCTTGGAGAACATGTGCAGCGCTTCGCGTCCGGGGATGTCGCGAAGAAGCGATCTACCCTCGTGAACAGTGGTTCGCGCGGCACGTCTTGGACAACGGAGCCGCCCTTGACCTTTGCCGCGGATGCGCATGCCCCAAGCGCCGCAGCGAGGCTGAGGCCGAGGGCCAAGGGATCCCTGATCAGGCGCAGGGCGTTCGAAACGAGGTACCGCATCCACGGGATCAGACACGACCTCTATCGGCGGTGCCTCGCGTTTCCAGAATCTCCCGGCGCGGACGATCCAGCCGTGAAGTCAGGCGCAGTTTCGACTCCAGCTGAGCCGGGCCTGTACGATGCCCCCTCTGCATGGCCGTCCAAGGCAACGATTGGTTGGGGATTCGCGACGGCCTGCGCTCGATGGATGCGCGCGCCGCGTTTGCGCTCGTCTACACGGCGGTCGTGCTCACGTTGATGGAGTACTTCTTCCTGCCTCAGCGCTGGCACGGAAGTGGTTGGTTCTCGGTTTCGGAGCCGGGCAACCGCGACCTTTTCTGTGCAGGAATGTGGGTCGCTTCGACGCTCGTCTTCTTCCTGCTGATCCCGGCGCTGATCGTGCGCTTCGCGCATCGCGAGCCGCTGTCGTCGATCGGATACAGCTTCGCCGGAGCCCGTCGACATCTCCCGATCTATGCCGGGCTCTTTCTCGTAATGGTCCCGGTGCTGCTGATCGTGTCGCGGCGACCGGATTTCAGTGCGGTGTATCCGTTCGTCCACAGCGCGCGACGCGACATGTCGGTCTTCATTCGCTGGGAGCTGCTCTATTGCGCGCAATTCGTCGCGCTCGAGGCGTTTTTCCGGGGCTATCTGCTCTTCACCTGCGCGCGGCGCATGGGCCCTACAGCGATCGCCGTGATGGTCGTGCCCTACACGATGATCCACTTCCACAAGCCCTTTCCCGAATGTCTTGGCGCCGCGTTCGCGGGGCTGCTCTTGGGAGCGCTCGCTCTTCGATTCCAGTCGTTCTGGGGCGGCGTACTGTTGCACTCGGCGGTGGCGGTTACGATGGATTGTCTCGCGGTGCGCAGCACGTTGTGGTGAACGAGTACGGAGTCAGGTA
>JANMRV010000565.1:0-6630 GCA_031388685.1 Planctomycetota bacterium | reverse complement strand
TCTCTTCTTCGATATCGACAGGAATTATTTTTTCGTTGACGCCGGCCATTCACACTACCTGTATTCGTTGATCATGATTCAATTGATTTCCTACTCGATCCATTGACCTATCTGAACTTCAGCTCCACCTGTTACACGTCGAGATTGCGGACTTCGAGGGCGTGGCGCTCGATGTATTCGCGGCGCGGCTCGACCAGGTTGGACATCAGCAGCGTGAAGATGTTGTCGGCGGCGACTTCGTCTTCCAGGCGCACGTGGTATAGACGCCGGCGGCTGGGGTCCATGGTCGACTCCCAAAGCTGCTCGGGGTTCATTTCACCCAGACCCTTGTAGCGCTGCAGTTCGATGTCGCTCTCGGAACTCTTGCGCACGGCTTCGGCCAGACTCGACAGCGACGCGCACGGCACGACGATACGGCCGCGAACGACTTCGAAGCGCCCTCCGCCCGAGAACATCAAGCCGCGGCTCGCCAGGGAAGCGAGCACGCTGGCCAGTTCCTCGGTGTGCGGCAGGCGCGCCGTGATCACGTGCGCGTTTTCGCGGCTGACTTTTGCCTCGGGGCCGTCGCACACGCGCAGCGTTTCGCCGGCCGGGATCTTGGCGCGCATGAGCTCGATGAAGTCGCCAAGTTTCTCCGGCGACTCGAACAGCTGGTCGTCCGTGCCGACGCGCGCCCAGTAGGAACGGACGTGCTCGCCGTCGAAGCTTTCGAGCACGCGCTCCTTGGCGAGGCGTGTCCAGACCGGTATCGCGCGCGCGAGCGCCTCCTCGAGGTGGCGCAGATCCTCGAGCATCAGGCGCAACTCCGCGCCGTTCCACTCCCGGTTCGCGGTCAGGTCCTTGATCGTGATCGACTTGGCGGATAGTTCCGCGAGCGTGCGGCGCAGCTCCGCGTCGCTGGCAACGTAGCGCTCGCCTTCCTTGGTCTTGAGCTTGTAGAGCGGCGGCTGCGCGATGTAGAGCATGCCGTTCTCGATCAGCGGCCGCATGTGCCGGAAGAAGAACGTGAGCAGCAGTGTGCGGATGTGCGAACCGTCGACATCCGCGTCGGTCATGATGATCGTCTTGCCGTAGCGAACTTTTTCGAGGTCGAAGTCCTCGGCGATGCCGCAACCGAGGGCGGAGATGATCGTCTGGATTTCGGAGTGGCCGAGCATCTTGTCCAGGCGCGCCTTCTCGACGTTCAGGATCTTTCCCTTCAGCGGCAGGATCGCCTGAAAGCGTCGATCGCGGCCTTCCTTGGCCGAGCCACCGGCCGAATCACCTTCGACCAGGTAGATCTCGGACTCGTTCTTGTCGTCCGACTGACAGTCGGCCAGTTTCCCGGGCAGGTTGCCGCTGGCCAGCGCCGACTTGCGCCGCACCAGATCGCGTGCCTTGCGCGCCGCTTCTCGCGCGGCCTGTGCGCGCACCGCTTTTTGCACGATCGCCTTGGCGATCGCGGGATGCTCCTCGAGGTAGCGCGCGAAGAAATCGCCGAACGCGGAATTGACCACGCCCTCGACTTCGCGGTTGCCGAGCTTGTCCTTGGTCTGGCCTTCGAACTGCGGATCGGGAACGTAGATCGAAACGATCGCGGTGACGCCTTCGCGGAAGTCGTCGCCGGTGAGCTGCAGCTTGTCCGACTCCTTGATCAGCTTCTCGTTCTTCGCGTAGGCGTTGAGCGTGCGCGTCAATCCGGTCTTGAAGCCGGCGAGATGCGTTCCGCCGCCGGGCGTCTTGATGTTGTTGACGAAGGTGAAGATGCTCTCCTGGTACGTGTCGGTGTACTGCAGCGCGACCTCGACCTTGTATTCGACACCTGGCATTTCGGACGAAGTCGCCGGCCGATCCATGTGCACGACTTCCGCGTGCAGCGCTTCCTTGTTCTTGTTGATGTGCTGGACGAACGTGCGCACGCCGTCGGGATAGGCGAAGTGTTCCTTCTGGCCCGTGCGCTGGTCTTCGAGGTCGATCACGATCCCGCGCGTGCCCATCAGGTAGGCCGTCTCGCGCAGGCGATTGACCACGATCTCGTAGTCGATTTCCGTCGTGGTGAAAATGCGCGGGTCGGCCTTGAAAATCACCTGCGTGCCGCGTTTGTCCGTGGTTCCGATCTGCGCGAGCGGAGCCTTCGGAACACCGCGCTCGAATTTCATCCAGTGCACCTTGCCGTCGCGGAACACGTTGACTTCCAGCCATTGCGAGAGCGCATTGACGCAGGTCACGCCGACTCCGTGAAGTCCGCCGGAAACCTTGTAGGCGCCGTGGTCGAACTTGCCGCCGGCGTGCAGCTTGGTCATCACGACCTCGACCCCGGAGACTCCTTCCGCCGCGTGGATGCCGGTTGGAATGCCGCGGCCGTTGTCAGTCACGGAAACAGAGCCATCGGCGCGAATCTGCACGCTGACCAAAGTTGCGTGGCCGGCCAGCGCTTCGTCGATCGAGTTGTCGACGACTTCCCAGATCAGGTGGTGCAAGCCGCGCACATCGGTGTCGCCGATGTACATGGCCGGGCGCTTGCGCACCGCCTCGAGTCCTTCGAGCACGGTGATGGAAGAGGCGTCGTAGCTGTTGGCGAGTTCGGTTTCGACCATGGAATCAATGCGGAGGCTGGCAGCGCGTTCGTTCAACGCTGGAGCTGGAACACGACGCGCGTGATGCGCGCCGCGCCGAGCTTCTGGTTGGCGAGCACTCGGTAGCGCTCGCCGGTAAAGTTCGTCAGTTCGTGAAGGTGCGGTGCCGACTGGACTTCGACGAGCAGTTCGCCCGCCTGGAAGCGCACGGCGTGCGCGCGCTTGGCCAAGTTCTCACCCACGGCGTCGTGCCAGGCCTTGAAGACGCGCGCTTGCGCCAGCTTCGTGTCGAGCCCCGTGTCTCGCAGGTACGAGACCAGGGCATCGTGCATCGACGTCGGTGCGCGTCTCTTGGGCGGGGTCTGCAACTCTGCTCAGCTGTCGATCGTGATCGGCATCACGATGTAGATGTAGCTCTCGCCGAGACGGAACTTGCCGGGCGAGGTCTTCTCGTTGAATTCGAGTACGACCGTTCCGTTCTCGCAGTTCTTCAGCCCGTCGATGACGTAGTCGGGATTGAAGGCAATTTCGGCGTTTTTGCCCTTGTAGTCGATCTCCATGGCGGCGCGCGCCTCGCCACGGCCGGCCGATTGGCCGAAGATCTCCAGGCTGCCCTTCTTGATCGAGAGGCGCACGGCGCGCGCCTCGTCGCCGGTCACGTTGGCGACCAGCCGCAGTTTGCGCATGAGCATCTCGGCGTCGGCTTCGACGCTGTTGGCCGACTCGGCCGGGATCACCGCCTGGTAGCGCGGGAACTCGCCGTCGAGCAGGCGCGCGAAAACTTCCGCGTTGCGCGTCTTCATGCCGATCTGATTCTCGCTGAAGGAAAGCTGCACCTGGTCCAGCGGGTCGCTGATCACGCGACAGAACAGTTGCGTGCCTTTGGTCGGCACGATCACCGGGCGTGGCACGGAGTTCGGCATGTCGATCGGCGCGGAGGCTACCGCCAGGCGACGGCCATCCGTGGCGACCATCTTGAGTTGGCCATCGGCGATCTCGGTCAGCACGCCGTGCATTGCGTAGCGGCCCTGTTCGCGCGCGGCGGCGAACGCGGTGCGCCCGACCAGCGCCGTGAACGTGCCGGCCTGCAACGAGACGGAACCGTTGAGGTCGAAGTGGGCGACGACGGGAAACTCGTCGGGGTCGAGCGTAACGAGTTCGCAGGAATCCGAACCGCTCGAGATCGTGCAGTTGCTGCCGCTGGTCTGAAGCGTGACGGTCTCACCGGTGAGGTCGCGCACGAAGTCAAAGGCCACGCGCGCCGGGATGACGGCGGTGCCCGGCTCCTCGACCTTCACGTCCTCGATGCGGTAGCGCAGCGCGACTTCGAGGTCGGTGCCGACGAGTTCCAGCGCATCCGCTGTCGCGACCAGGCACACGTTCGCCAACGCAGGCTTCGGGCTCTTCGCCGGAATGACGTTGTTCGCGAGCGCGAGACCTTCTTGGAGCTTCACTCGATTGCAGAGGATTTTCATTCGAGACACAACCTGGCTGTGGGAGGGTCAAAGTTGGTGGCGCAGTGCGGCCGGGAGGCGGAGGGTCGCAGGTCCGTGTGGAGATGTTTGGGGAACTCTCCGCAGGAGTGAGATCATCATCATCATAAGGCGGCCGAGCTTCGTGGAGAACCGTGGAGAGGGTTGTCGCAAGCTCTTATTGCGAAGAGGTCTAGGGAGGCTGAGCGGGTCGCTGGCGGTGTGAATTCGACGTGCATGGCACGGGGAGTTCCAGGGGGGTTCTCCACAGCTGTCCACTGGAGGGTTTGGAGCTGATCGCGGGGGTGTGGAGGAAGGCCTGGAGTTTCCACACGGGGTCGTGAGTTGTGCGCGCTTGGACACATGTTTTGCACGGGATGGTCGATCGTGGCGGGTATCTGGTGCCTGGCACATCCTTGACCTGTTGCCGCCGTTGGTTTCACAGCGCCGTTGTTGGTCCAGCTCGACGCGGGCGTTGCTCTCACAGCGCTGTTGGGTGGACGCAACTGGTTGAGGAGGTGCCTGGCACCGTACTGGCGGTGGTCATGCGGGCTTTGATCGAAGTCACGCTTCGATGTGATCCTTCCAGTACGGAGCCAGGCACCCTTCCGCACTGTTGCGTCGACCCAACAGCGCTGTGAGAGCAACGCTCGCGTCGAGCTGCACCGGCAACGGCGCTGTGAAACCAACGGCGGCAACAGTTCGGAAAGGTGCCAGGCTCCTGCGCCGTCGGACGGTTACCGTCGCAACTGGTTCAAGAATCCAGCGACGAGTTCCTTGATGCGCGGGTCGGCCTGCATCTGCAGTTCGATTCTTTCGATCGCGTAGAGGACGGTCGAGTGGTCGCGGCCGCCGAAGAAGCCGCCGATTTCCTCGAGCGAGTGGCGCGTGCTCTTGCGGATCAAGTACATCCCGATCTGACGCGGGTATACGATCGCGTTGCTGCGGCGCTTGGACTGCAGCTCGCTGAGCTTCATGTTGAAGTGCGCCGTGACCACGCGCAGAATCTCTTCCATCGAGAGCTGTCCGCGCGAGTGCGTGAACACGTCGCGCAGGACTTTCGTGGCTAATTCAGGTGTCAATGCCTGTCCGCTGAGCGACGCATAACCCTGCAGGCGCGTGACCGCACCTTCGAGCTCCCGGATGTTCGTGTCGATGTGCTCGGCCAGCAGGCGCGCGACATCGTCGGGCAATTCGTGCCCGCGCTCACGGCTCTTGCGCTTGAGGATCGCCATGCGCGTCTCGTAGCAGGGCCGCTCGATTTCCGTAACAAGCCCCCATTTGAAGCGCGAAACCAGGCGTTCCTGCAGCGTCGGGATCTCCTTGGGCGAGGTGTCCGACGAGAGCACGATCTGCTTGCCCGCGTTGTAGAGCGTGTTGAACGTGTGGAAGAACTCTTCCTGCGTGCGCTCCTTGTTGGCGAGCACGTGAATGTCGTCGACGACCAGGACATCCACGTTGCGGTACTTGTTGCGGAACGTGTCGAGATTGCCGTCGGTCAACGCGCTGATGAAGTGATTGACGAAGGTCTCGCAGGACAAGTACAGGATGCGCGTGTGCGGCGTGCGTTCGAGCAGCGAGTAGCACAAGGACTGCAGCAGGTGCGTCTTGCCGAGGCCGTTGGATCCGTGCAGGAAGAACGGGTTGTAGTTCTTGCCGGGGCTTTCGCTGACGCCCAGCGAAGCGGCATGGGCGAAGCGGTTGCAGGGTCCGACCACGAAGGAGTCGAAGCGATACTGCGGGTTGAGCGGAACGTCGCTGGCCCACATCAGCCGGCTCGGGGAATTTCCCGCGGGAGCCGAGCCCGCCGAGCCCATCGAAGGGGCGGACGGCAGCGCGGGTGCCAGACTCGAATCGGCCGCGCTGTCGCCCCCCGGCGTTCGCGGACGGCGATCCCCCACCAGTTCGGCATCGACAGCGAACACGACTTCCAGCGCGCGGCCGAAAACACCCGCGACGGCACGTTCGATCGAACCTTGGTAATGCTTGACGAGCCAGTCGCGGGTGAACGCGTTCTGGACGGCCAGGCAGACCTGTGCTTCGTTCACGCGCCGCAGGTCGGCGCGGCGAAACCAAGTTTCGAACTGCTCGCGTTGGATCAGTCCCTGGAGCGCGGTCTGGACCTCGGCCCAACGGCTATGCGTTTCGCCGGCGAACTCCGCGGGCGAATCGCTCGGCGCGTTGTCGCGGGACATGCAGGCCTCAGCGGAGGCCGCAGGTCGGTGGTCGAGGGATCGAGGATCTTCCATGAACGAGCGCAGTCGGATCGGAATCGGAAGGCCGGTGGCGACGATGTGCCGCAGCGAGGTGGGAGCAGGGGCGAGGATCGCGGGCTCAAACGCGGCTTGGGGAAGCGCGCCCGCGAACGGTTCTGCGGGCCGGATCAACCGTCCGCGAAACGAGAATTCCCAGGGACTGCGGCGCGCCCCCCGCTGTGCACGGGGCAAGCGGGGCTGACCGGCGCCGGCAGGCCGAATCGGCTCACGCGGCGGGCCCGACCCGAAGGTCGCCCGACACGCGCTGTATCGGCCGTGAAGAACGTCGGTGAGGCGATTGCCGGCGTCCGCCGGAGAAGGCGGACGGACTCGGTTCGGCTAGACGGT
>JANMRV010000510.1:0-11276 GCA_031388685.1 Planctomycetota bacterium | reverse complement strand
CCTCGAGCCGGTCTTCGCGCGAACGCGGCGGCGGCGTTGACTTTGCGGGTTCCTGCGCTGTCGGTGTCGGCTGCTGCTCTGGAGTCGGAGCGGGATCCTGGAGGAGAAGCAATGCGAGGAAGACGTGGATCATGGGTTTTGTGCCGCCGGGATCTTCGGGCCCGCACTCGGCGTGCGCAAGAGAGCTTCGATCCAAGCCAGACCTTCGCCGGGATTCTTGATGCGCTTGGGCACGACCAAATGGGCGACGCCGGTGCGCAGGTTGCGCAGTTCGACGGGCCTTTGGGCGAGCGTTTCGAGCGCGGCGCGGTCGCGGTACTCGATCAGATAGGCGTCGCCGCGCCAGGCCAGACGCGTGATCGAGAGTGGTTCGAGCGACAGTCTCAGGCGGAACTGACGCACGAGCGCCTCGGCTTCGGCCGGCACGCGTCCGAAGCGGTCGCGCAGTCCGGCCAGGATCAGGTCGAGTTCCGACGTGGTGTGCGCGCCGTCCAGCGAACGCAGCGCTTCGAGGCGCGTGTCCTCCGAACTGATCCACTCGGCCGGCAGGAAAGCGCGCAGGCCCAGTTCGAGCTCCACGCCTGGGGTGAGTTCGAAGTCCGAAACCGGGGCGGCTTCCGCGAGCCCGGCCTTCATGCGCTCGATCGTCAGCTTGAGCAGCCGGCAATACATGTCGTAACCGATCGCGGCGATGTGTCCGGATTGTTCGACGCCCAGGATGTTGCCCGCGCCGCGGATCTCGAGGTCCTTCATCGAGATCTGGAAACCCGCGCCGAGTTGGTTGAGTTCCTCCAGCGCCTTGAGCCGGTCGCGCGCGATCTCGCGCATCGGTTTGTTCGGATCGACGAGCAGATAGCAGTGTGCCTTGTTCTGGCCGCGCCCGACGCGACCGCGCAACTGGTGCAGCTCCGCCAGACCGAAGTGATTGGCGTCGTCGATGAAGATCGTGCCCGCGGCGGGGATGTCGAGTCCGTTCTCCACGATCGTGGTCGCGATCAGGCAATCCGCGTCGCCGCTCGTGAACTGGTCCATCACCTGCTCGAGCGCGCGCGCCCCCATCTGTCCGTGGCCGATGATGAACGAGCATTCCGGCACGAGCGTCATCAGCCGCTGGGCCACGCCGACGATCGAGTGCACGCGGTTGTGCAGGAAGAAGATCTGCCCGCCGCGATTTTTCTCGCGCAAGAAGGCCTCGCGGATGAAGCCGTCGTTGTTGTTGTCGACCAGCGCCGTTTCGATCTCCTGGCGTCCCGGTGGCGGAATCGAGAGCGCGGAAATGTCGCGCACACCCGACAGCGACATGTGCAGCGTGCGCGGAATCGGCGTCGCCGAGAGCGTCAGGATGTCGATCTTCTCGCGCAGCGCCTTGAAATGTTCCTTCTGCGCGACGCCGAAGCGCTGTTCCTCGTCGATGATCACCAGGCCCAGGCGTTTGAAGCGCACGTCCTTCGACAGGATGCGATGGGTGCCGACGACGATGTCGACCTCGCCGGCTTCGATGCGCGCGACGACGGCCTTGCTTTCCTTGTTCGCGACCGTGCGCGAGAGCACGGCGACTTCGACGGCGAAGTCGCTCAAGCGCTCGCAAAAGGTCAAGTAGTGCTGGTGCGCGAGCACGGTGGTCGGCACGAGCACCGCGACCTGTCCGCCGGCGGCCGCCACGCGGAACGCGGCGCGCACGGCGATCTCGGTCTTGCCGAAGCCGACGTCGCCGCACAGCAGGCGATCCATGGGATGTTCGCCGGCCAGGTTCGCTTCGATCTCGGCGTCGACCGTGGCCTGGTCAGCGGTGTCGACGAACGGAAACTCGCCCTTCATCGAGGCGACGAGCGCTGGATCCGGCGTCCAGGGCGGACGCGTGGAGAGTTCGCGCTTGGCCTGCACTTCGAGCAGTTCGCCGGCCAGGTCGAACAGCGCGCGCTCGACTTTTTCGCGGCGGCGGCGGAACGACTGGCCGCCGATCTTGTCCAGCGCCGGCGTGATCGCGCTCTTGCCGCCCGCGCCGACGTAGCGCTGCACCAGATCGATGCGCGAGCCGGGGACGTACAGGCTGACTTCGTCGGCGAATTCGAGCTGCAGGTGATCTTCTTCGCCACCGCCGCGCAGCATGCGCTTCAAGCCGCGGTAGAGCGCGACGCCGTGCACCGCGTGCACGACATAGTCGCCCGGCTTCAGTTCGAAGAACGATTGCAGCGCGCGCGTCTTGTGCGCCACGCGCGCGGGCGAAGAACGCCGCGCCAGCGCGAGACCGGCAATCTCGCGATGGTTGACGACGATCAGCGCGAGGCCCGGCCAGCGAAAGCCCTTGGAGAGATTGCCGACGGCGACATGCACGTTTTCGACGCCGCCCGCTTCGTCGAGCACCTGCTGGAATCGATCGCGTTCCGCGCTGGTGCGGCAGGCGACCGTGATGTGCGTTCCGTTGGCCGCCGCCTCGCGCAGCGCGGCCGGCGAAGAGCGCACTCCGACTCCGAGCCCCTGGACCGAACGCGTGTCGAAGTTGACGTCCTGGGCGGGCAAACTTTGCAGGGCGAGCTTGCTGCGCGCCGCGAACGCGCCGCGCAAGGCGCCCAAGGCGCGCTGGTGCGAGGCCGATTGGATGCGCAGGCCTTCGGCGCGGTCCTCGATGCGCAGCGGCTCGACCTCGACGATGATCGCCGTCGGCGAAAGCAGGCTGTGGGGCTGGACGCCCGCGCCGTTCTCGATTCCACCGGGATCGGCGGCGAGCGAAATGACCGCGCGCTCCAGGCTTTCGACACTGGTCTGCAGCGCCGGATCGAAGCGGCGCAGCGACTCGATCTCGTCGTCGAACAACTCGATGCGCAGCGGCAGGTCAAAAGCGCGCGGAAACACGTCCAGGATCTCTCCGCGCAAGCTCAGCTCACCGGCGCGTTCGACCAGCGGCACACGCGCGAATCCGGCGTCGATCAGCCGGCGCAGCAGATGTTCCACGTCCAGGTGCGCGCCCTTGACCAATTCCAGGCGGCCCTGTTCGAGCGCCGCCGCGTCGGGAATCGGCTCGAGCAAGGACAGCACGCTGGCGACGAGCAGGCGCGGCCGGCGCTCGGGCGGGCCGGCGATCTGTTGCGCGACCTGCAGACGCTCGCGCAGAGCGTCGTAATCCGTGCCGGTGGACCTGGCTGCGCCGCTGTCGCCGCGCGCAGGGAGCCAGGCCGCGGACACGCCGAACTGTTCGAGATCCTCGAGCAGCGCCTGCGCTTCCGACTCGGTCGAAACGACAGCCAGCCACGGTCCCTGCAGGCGACGCGTGAGCGCGGCGAGGCACAGCGCCTGCGCCGCGCCCCAAAGTCCGCCGGCTCTGACTTCGCGACGTTTCTCGAGCGCCGCGGCGACGAGCTCCAGGTCGCTCGAACGCAGCGCAAGCGCTGCATCGGCGAGCGCCGTGGGCGTTGAAGACTCGGCGACGGGACTCATGGCGCGTGCCCCAACTAGATCTCGTCGCTCGAATCGACGGGTGTGGGGGACTCGTTGCCAGGCTCCAATTCGAGCAGCGCCTCGAACGCTGCCCAGCCTTCGGCTTCCTTCAGCGTGCGGCCCCAGGCCGCGGGATAGCGGACGGCGTCCACGCCGGCGGCGACGAGGAACCCGCGCGCGTGGGCCGCGCCGCGCGTCTCGATCAATTCATAGATCGGCAGGCAGGCGAAGCGGCCCTGGCAGAGTTCCTGAAAACGCTGCTTGGGATTGTCGCGGGAAGAATCGGCGAGCGCGCGCTCGATCTCGGCGGCGAGCGTGGCGCGGATAAACGTGCGCGCCGCGTCGAAGCCGCCGTCGAGGTGGATGGCGCCGACGATCGCCTCGTAGAGATTCGCGAGCACAGCCTGCGATTGCGCGCGGCCGCGCAGGCCCACTCCCAGGCGCGCGTGCAGGGCAAGTTGCAGGCGCTTGGCCGGTTCCGCGAGCGAGCGGCGCGAGACCACGTCGGCCTTGAGCTGGGTCATGCGGCCCTCGTCGAGCGGCGGTTCGCGCTGGTGCAAGGTCTCGGCCACCACCAGATCGAGCACGGCATCGCCGAGGAACTCCAGCCGCTCGTTGTCCAGCGTCCCGGTGCACGAGGCATGGGTCAGCGCCTGCTCGAGGCGCGCGGGATCGCGGAAGACGTAGCCGAGCTCCAACATGGCGCAGAGATTACCCGGCTTGTGGCTTCGGCGGCAGACGCGCAGAATCAGGCCATGGCGCAACCTGAGGATCGCCGCCGTCCCGACCATCTCGTCGAACCGCTCCTCGCAGGGCTGCGCGACGCAGATTCGCCGGATGGACCGGAGCCTGAAGCCGGCGGAGCGCCGCGGCCGGATCCGTGGAAACATCCGCCGCGCGCCCAGCTCGCGCCGGCCGCTGATCCGGACCTCGCGGGCGAACCATCGACGATCCGGCTGTTCGTCAAGGCGTTGATCGTGATGATCTGCCTGATCGGCTTCGGCGCGAGCGTCTATTTCGTGTTCGGCCCCTGAGGCGTGCAGCCAAGTTCGAACGAAGCGACGGCGACCGTGGCGCGGGAAGCCTGAATCGTCACGCGCAAGGCGCTGGCAAGCGTGCGCTCAATGCGCACGATGCGTTTGTTGCCGATCGTCGTGCCCGTTGCGACTTCGTGCCACGCGCCGTCGGACTCGGCTTCCAGCGTGAACTTGGCGACGCGCTGACCGAGCGCGATGGGCTCGCGCAGGATCACGCGATCGACCCAGGTCGGCCGTTGCAGGCGCAGTGCGAGGACCGGATCCTTGGCGCCGTCGTTGGCGGCCCAGTAGGTGCTCGGATCGCCATCGATGGCCAGCGCCGCGCCGAAGCGTGGATCGTCGCCGCGGGTCTCGCTGGCCGTGGCCCGCGCGCGACGCGCCAGGTCGATCGCATAGATCCCATCGATGCGCGCGCGCAATTCCAACAGGCGCGCGGCGTCGTTCTCGTGTACCAGTCCGCGGCGATCGACGGGCAGGTTGAGCAGCAGCGAGCCGTTGTGTCCGACCGAACGCTCGTACAAGTCGAGCAGGTGCTCGACCGACTTGACCTGTTCATCCTGCTCCGCGTGGTAGTACCAACCCGGCCGGATCGAGACGTCGCATTCCGCGGGCACCCACTGCGCGCCGTCGCTGTCGCCTTCGTTCAACGAAGCGGTCGGCGGCGCGCCGATCCCGCGCGCGAAACCCTGCGTGTTCAGCATCGACCAGCAGGTCTCGCCGGCAAAGCCGTTTTCGTTGCCGACCCAGCGGATGTCGGGGCCGATGTCGCTGAAAATCACGGCGTTCGGCTGCAGCCGGCGGACGATCTGCGTGAAGCGCTCGAAGTCGTAGACCTGTCGCTTGCCGTTGGGGCCTTCGCCGCAGGCGCCGTCCCACCAGACTTCGAAGACCTCGCCGTAGTTGCCGAGCAGTTCCTCGAGTTGCGCCGCGTAGTAGTCGTTGTACTTCTCCGAATCGCCGTACAATGGCGAGTTGCGATCCCAGGGCGAGAGGTACACGCCGAATTTCAGGCCGGCTGCGCGGCAGGCGTCGCTCAATTCGCGCAGCACGTCGCCTTTGCCTTCGCGCCATGGCGAGTGCGCGAGCGTGTGTTCGCTGAACTTCGAAGGCCACAGGCAGAAGCCGTCGTGGTGCTTCGCCGTCAGGATGATTCCGCGCATGCCCGCGGACTTCGCGACCGCCGCCCACTGCCGGCAGTCGAGCGCGCTCGGATTGAACAGCGCGGGCGATTCGCTGCCGTCGCCCCACTCCTGGCCGGTGAACGTGTTCATGTTGAAGTGCACGAACGCGTAGTACTCGAGTTCCTGCCAACGCAACTGGCGTTCGCTGGGTAGCGGGCCGTGCGCTGCGACCGGCGCCGAGGGTCGAGCGCTCGCCGTTGCGGACGAGGAATCGTGCTGCATGCCTGAGCACGCAGTGAGCGCGAAACACACACAGAAAATCAGCTTCATTTGCCCCCCAGCCGCGCGAATTCCTGCTCGGCGAATCGATCGGTCATCCCGGCCAGGTAGTCGCAAACGGCGCGCTGCAGACCCGCTCGTTCGATCCATTGTTGGTACCACGGCGCCAATTCCCTGGGCGCGGCGACATACGCGTGGAACAGCGCGGCGAGCACCTGCTGTGCGTGCGCCGTGAGCTCCAACAGATGCGGATGGCGGTAAAAGCGCCGGTAGAGGAACTCGGTCAGCTCCGCCACTTCGACACCGATCGCGTCGGAGTGATCGACGATTCGTTCGCTGTGCAAGCGTGCGGCCTGCGCATCGCGCAGGTCCAGTTTGTCCAGGCGCGCCGAGGTCGTCGTGATCAGATCGTTGATCGCGATCTTGAGCAACTCGTTCGTGGTGCGCTTGATTCGCAGCTTTGTGTCGGAACTGGAGCGCAGGAAATCGGGATGGCGCAGCTCGACCGATTCAAAGGCGCCGCGCCACAGCGTGACTTCCGCCGCGAGCTGTTCTTCGCTGAACATCTTCGCGGCGAGACCGTCCTCGAGATCGTGCATCAGGTACGCCGTCGAATCGGCAAGATCGACGACCTGCGCTTCGAGGTAAGGCTTGTTCGGCCGCGGGCGGAACTCGGCGGGCCAGTCCGCATCCTTCTCGTGCTTGAGCAGCGATTCGCGCAGCTCGCGCGTCAGGTTGAGGCCCGGATATTCGGGACTGCGCCGTTCCAATCGATCGACGACGCGCAGCACCTGGAAGTTGTGGCGGAATCCGCCGTGCTCCTTCATCAACTCGTCGAGCGCCGCTTCGCCGCGGTGGCCGAAGGGCGGATGTCCGATGTCGTGGCACAGGGCCAGCGCTTCGCAGAAAGGCTCGTTGAGCGCTAGCGCGTTGCCGACGCTGCGCGCGACCTGCGCGACTTCGAGCGAGTGCGAAAGCCTGGTGCGGAAATGGTCGCCCTCGGAGTTGACGAAGACCTGCGTCTTGTACATCAGGCGCCGGAACCCGGTGCAATGCACGATGCGGTCGCGATCGCGCTCCCAGCAGGTGCGCAGGTCGTCGTCCTCTTCGTGAAAACTGCGTCCGCGCGAACGGGCGCTGTGCAGCGCGTAGGGCGCGAGATCGCGCTCCTCGCGGGATTCCTTGGCGCGCCGGTCGAAGAACGGATGGTGCGGACTCATCAGGAGTGCGAGTGTGGTCTGATCGGGCTCCAGCTGCCAGCCGCCGGACGCTTTCCGGCCGCGCGGGCGGTGCGCCGTTCGATCTGTGAGCGAATGCTTCGTATGCTGCGGCCCTCCATGAAGACCAGAACTCTCCTTTGTGCGGCCTTGCCCGCGTTCCTCGCCCTTCAACTTTGCGGCTGCAGCAAGTCTCCGGAGCCCGTCGAAACACCGCCGGCGGCCCCGAGCGCGGCACAACCGGCCGGACATCCGGCGCTGCCGGCGACCGAGAATGGCGTCGAGGCCCGAGTCGCCGGCATGCTGCATTTCGAAGGCGCTCAGTTCGATGCGCCCACGGGTACCCTGTACGTGAACGTGCGCGTCAAGGGCTCGAAACCGCCCTGGCTGTCGCGCAAGTACTCGTTGGAGAGTCTCGTGCTCGCCAAGGACGCGGCCGGCGTGAAGAGCATGCCCTTCGACTTGCGCGCGAACGATCCGACGCCGGGCGTGGGCACGTTCAATTCCAATCCGGGCCAGATCACGGCGCCCGCTGACATCGAGCTCGAATTGTATGTCTGCTACAAGGCCACACCCGACGCCGGCAGCAAGACCCTGGCCGATGCGACCGCGGTGTTCACGGCGGGCAAGTCCGACTACGACTTGACGCTCAAGCTTCCCTGAGAGAGCGGGTTCCGTGAGTTCGCTCAAACCCTGGTACGAAGATGCATTCCGCTCTGACTACCGGCGAGTCTACGCGCATCGCGATCTGGCGAGCGCGCGCTCGGACATCTCCTTTCTCAACGGGCGCGGCCTGAACGGCCGGGTGCTCGACCTGTGCTGCGGCTTTGGCCGCCACACGTTGGCGATGCGCGAGCTTGGGATCGACGCCTTCGGGTTGGATCTTTCGATGGACCTGCTGCGCGAGGCGCGTCTGCTCGAGAACGCTGCGCTGCTCGACTCGCGCCTGATGCGGGGCGACGCGACGGCGCTGCCCTTCCGGCGCGGCAGTTTCGACGGCGTCGTCAACCTTTTTTCGTCCTTCGGCTACTTCGGAGAGCTTGGTGACGCGCGCATGCTCTCGGAGATCGCGCGCGTGCTGAAGCCGTCTGGAATCGCGATCCTCGACCTGATGAACCCCGCATTCGTGCGCGCCAACCTGCGCGCCGAGTCCTCGCGCGAGGGCCAGGATTTCCTGGTCCGCGAAGCGCGCAGCTTGGCCGACGGCGGCCGGCGCGTCGTCAAGGAAGTCGAGCTGAGACTGGCCGATGGCGGAATCCGCCGTTGGCGCGAGGACGTGCGGCTCTACGAGGAGGCGGAAGTGCGCTCGCTTCTGTCAGGCCGCGGCCTGCAGGTCGAGTCCATCCACGGCGAGTTCGACGGGCGGGCGTTTTCAGCCGATTCGCCGCGTTTGCTGCTCAGCGCGCGGCACTGAAAACCGGGCTGGGCCAGCGGAGTTCGAACCCGGACTCAAGTTTCTCCCCGGGCCCCGGTCGAAGTGCGTCCCAGCATGTCCCTCGCCCGCCGCTTCGTATCCCCCTGGCTTGCCCTCTCCTTGCTCCTGGCCGCGTGCGGGAAGGATCCGGTCTCAGAGCCGGCCAGCTCCGCGGCCGCCCCTGCACCAGCGCGCGCTACGACTGCCGCCAAGGCGGCCGACGAGGCCGATGAGAGCGAGGCGGCCAATGCGCCTTCGCACATCGCGATGCTGATCCCGGCGGATACGGCGATCTACATCCAGGTTCAATCGCTCCCGCGTTTCGATGCGCTGATCTCGCTATTGGCCGGGGCGAACGCTTCGCTCGGAAACTCGATCGACGAACTCGGTCGCGCGCTGCACCGTCAGATCCCCGGGGACGATCGTTACCTCCAGAAAGATCGGCCGATCGGAATCGCCGTTTCGCTTCCGAAGGATCGCGAGCCCGAGTTCACTTTCGTCATGCCGGTCAAGGACATGGTCGCGTACAAGCGCTCGATCGTCCTCACGCCGCACATGCCGCAGCCGGTTTTCGACGGCGCCTATCTGGCGGTCACGACCGCGGCGCAGCGCGAGCGGCCGCGCGAGCCGGTCGCGCTGGCCCTAGGAACCGCCGACCAAACGATCGTCGTGCGCATGGACCTTCCGCGTATCGATCAGCGCTATGGCTCCAATCTGCGGTTGGCTTTGACGGCCGTGGCGAGTGGGGTACAGGGCGACAAGCAGGGTCCGCTGCCCACGGAACCGAACTTGCGGGCGCTGATCCAGGGACTCGCCGACCCCGTCTTGTATGCGCTGGCTGTCGGCCAGCAGCTCGAAGCGGCCTTCGAGGTCGAGGGCGATCGGATCCAGGTGGACTGCGCGGTGCAGACCCGCGACGCCGGGGTGCTTGCCGCGTGGACGTCTACAGCACCGGTCGATCTGGCGCCCTTCGCGCGCTCGCTGGTCGCCTCGGATTCGATTTCGTTCGTCGGCGGCTGCGATCCAGGCGTTTTCGCCGAACGCGTGGCCGCGCTGGTCGCCGACGGCAAGGCCGAGCGCGAGCGGATCTCCGGCCTGCTCGAGAGTTTCTCGGGCCTGTTCAGTTCGCTCGGCGCAGTTTCGGGATCGCTCTCCGCCGGCGCATCACACTTCGCTCTCCACGTAAGGGCCTCGGACGATCCGGCCTTTTCGCGCAATCTCGCCTCTACGTTCGAACTTTTCTCACGCAGCGGCCTGGGCGTCGTGGTGCAGTCAAAGCGTGAGTGCATGATCGAAGAGGTCGAGGTCGAGGAGCTGCTCGTGCACTTCGACGCGGCTTCGCTGTGCATGCTCACGCGTGAGAACGCCGAGAACCTGCCCGCGGTACAGACGCGCTTGGATGCGCTGGCGACATCGCTTTTCGGCGCCGACACTGTACGAGTGCGGATCACGAACTTCGGAAACCGCGGGTTGATTGCGATCGGCAACGACGATGCCTGGTTCCGCCGCACATTGCTGTGGGCCAAGGCTGACAGGGACCTGACGCCTCCGGACATGCGTGCCGCGCTGGAGCACCTCGGATCAGCTCGGGCCGCCGCGATCGTGCGCCTGGACTTGGCTCGCTGGACTCAGGATCACGGAGACTGGGCAAAACAGTGGCGGGCGATCTCGGAGCCGGTGCCGGTTCTCGCTGCGCCGGGGGAAGCCTCACTGCTGGCCCTGGATCCCCAACCACTGACACTGCATGTCGGGGCCGAAGGCCGCACGCTGCGCATCGGGCTCTCGATCGGCCTGTCGATCGACCGAGCGGCGAATCTAGCCAGGCGCTGAGGCTCCCGCTGCCTCGCCGGGCGCGGCTTCGCGCAAGCTGAGGGATTCGCATCGCCATCAGGGTGGCTCGGGCTGGCTATACTGCGCGCTTCCCCCTAGCGGCAGCGAGCAAGAGAAGCCCCGGCCATGCGCGAGAACATCGTTTTTTCCGACCAAGCCAAGGAACTCGCCGCCAAAGCGCGCGAGATCGCGGACAAGTACGTCCGTCCGGGCGCCAAGAAGCACGACAAGCTTCAGGAGTACAACTGGGAGGCCGCGCGCGCGGTTGCCGACGCGGGTTTGTTCCGCACCTTCATCCCGAAGGAATACGGCGGCCACCAAGCGGGAATCCTGGCCCTCGCCATGGTCACCGAGGAGCTGGCCAAAGCCGACTCGGGCTTCGGCGTTGCTTTCGCGGTCAATGCACTGGGCTCGTTCCCGATCCTCGTCGGTGGAACCGAGGCGCAAAAGCAGCGCTGGCTTCCGCAGATTGCCCGCGGCGAAAAGTTCGTCGCGTTCTGTCTCTCCGAGAAGTTCGCCGGCTCGGACGCGGGCGGGCTTGCGGTCACGGCCGAGGAGGACGGCGACAGCTGGGTGATCTGCGGCGAGAAGAAGTGGACCACCAACGGAGGCGTGGCTGACATCTACTCGGTCTTCTGCGTGACCGATCCGACCTCGAAATCGCGGCGGATCAGCGCGATCGTGGTCGAGAAGGGCACACCCGGATTCACGGTCAAGAAGGTCGAGGACAAGATGGGCATTCGCTGCGTGCCCGTGGTCGAGACCCATTTCGACCACGTGCGTGTGCCGAAGTCGAATCTGATCGGCGAGCGGCCGGGAATGGGCTTCAAGCACGCCATGATGACTCTGGACCTTGCGCGCCCCGGCGTCGCGGCCCAGGCCGTCGGCGCCGCCCAAGGTGCGCTCGATCTGGCGAACGTCTACGCGCAGCGCCGCCACCAGT
>JANMRV010000043.1:0-9144 GCA_031388685.1 Planctomycetota bacterium | reverse complement strand
AGCGGCAGTTGCTCGTACCAGTAGTCCTCCGGCGCAAATCGGACCAACTTGACAGGTTCGCCAAGTTGCACATGCAGCAGATGGCGCGGCCCGTCGAGCGGCAACCAATGCGCGAAATGCGGCACGGAATGGAACGGCGCGTCCATGTCGTCGGCGTAGTGCGTGAACGGCTTGCCGCTGGATACGACATATCCGTCGTACCCAGAGGCGGCGAGAACCGCTTCCGCCCGGCGCTGGCGCGTGGCTACGTGGGCAGCGAAGTGTTCGGCGACCATGGGTCACTTGACTCCGTGCATCAGTTTGTTCACCAGCGGCGAAGCCAGCGCCAGAATCAATCCCAGCCCAAGCGTCATCCAAAGGATCGGTGTGAAGGCCGAAACGTAGCCGGCCAGCGCCGCAGTACCGCCTTCGGTCGAGACATTGGCCTCGCCCGCGATTTTCGAGAAGAGCCCCGCTCCGTAGTTGGCCATGGCGATCGAAACGAACCACGCCCCCATCACCATGCCGGTGATCTGCGGCGGCGCGAGCTTGGTCACCATGGACAGCCCGACCGGCGAAATGCACAGCTCGGCAGTCGTGTGGATCAGGTACAGGCCGGTGAGGATGAACCAGGGAATTTCTCCGGCGGCGTCGGCGCCCTGGATGCCCAGGATCAAAAGGCCGAATCCCAGGCCGACCTGGATCAGCGCCAGGCCGAACTTCAGTGGGATCGACGGGTTGAAGTTCGCGCGATCGAGCCAGACCCACAGCGCGGCGAAGACCGGGCCTAGCAACACGATGAAGATCGCGTTGACCGACTGGAACCACACGAAGGGCATGGTCCACGAGCCCAGCGTCAGATCGCGGATGTGGTTCTGTGCGAAGAAGTTCAGCGAATTTCCGGCCTGTTCGAAGCTGGCCCAGAAGGCGATGTTGCAGAACAACAGCATCAGCAGCGCAAACAGCCGTTGTCGTACCTGGGTCTCGCTCCTCAGGGCGATGCTGAAGATATAGAGGGCGATGGCGGCGCCGAGCGCGAGCAAGATGTAACCGACGACGTCATTGTGGCTCAGCATCAAGAAGATCAGCGGCACGGTGGCGAGGCAGCCCACGATGACTTTGACCATCGTGCTCGATCCTTCGCGCCCGGCAGGCGCCAAGCCCTGCCCGTGCAAGTGCTTTGCGCCAAGGCCGAAGACGACGATGCCCAGCAGCATGCCGATACCGGCAAACATGAACCCGAACCGGTAGTCCGGGATGGCGGCCACGTAGCCCGAGTCTCCCTGTACGCCAACCGCGGGCGTGCCCATCAACGCGGAGACCCACTGGCATGCGATCGGCGCCAGGAAGGCACCCATGTTGATGCCCATGTAGAAAATCGTGAACCCACCGTCGCGGCGCGCGTCACCCGGCTTGTACAGCTTGCCGACCAGGGTCGAGATGTTCGGCTTGAACAGCCCGTTGCCGACCACCATGACGGCCAGACCCACCAGGAACATCTTCTCCGAAGGGAACATCAGCACGAATTCGCCGATGGCCATCAGGATGCCGCCAAGCATGATCGAACGCCGATAGCCAAGCAGCTTGTCCGCGACCGAACCGCCGAAGACGCCTAGCGCATAGACCAGTGCGGTGAACGCGCCGTAGCTGACCGAGGCTTCGGACTGAGGCTTGTGGAACTGCTGAACGACGTAGAGCGCGAGCAGCGCGCGCATGCCGTAGTAGCAGAAGCGCTCCCACAATTCGGCGAAGAACAAGACGAACAATCCTCGCGGATGTCCGAACCAGGTCGCTCCGTCCTGAACGCTCACGTCGGGGGCTTGGGTTGCCATGCGATGTCGAATCCGTCGGGGTTGAGCCGCGTGGGAGGGCGGCGGGGGATTTCGCGGCGATCCTACGCGCTCCCCGACCCGGGTGTCCCCCCTTTTTCCTGGACGGACCAAGGTCGTACCCTGCTTGCATGGCCAATCTCAGGCTGCGTCCCGCGACTGGAGCGGACCACGGGCTGTACCTGCGCTTCTTCGCGGAGCTCTGCACGCAGGACCCGCCGCTCGAACCTGCGCGCTGGGGGCACGAGAGTGCGCGGTCAACGGTCTTCCTTATGGAAGAGGACCGGGAGGTCGGCTACGCGGCCTTCGAACTCGCCGCGGACAATGCCCATGTTCGCCACGTGGTCATCGACGCCGCCCAACGCCGGCGCGGGCTCGGCCGGCGGCTGATGCTCGAGCTCGCGGCCCTGTTGCGCAGGTCGGGAGCGCGGGCCTGGCGATTGAACGTCTTCAACAGCAACCATGTGGCCATCGACCTCTACTCGAGCCTCGGCCTGAACGCGATCTACTCGACGGCGGTGCTGCGCCTTGCCTGGGAAGATGTGAGCCGGCTGCCGCAGGTGCCCTCGACCAGCATCGAAGCGCCGCGCGAGCTCGATGGCGCCAACGAAACCGAGTTCGGCCTGATGCAGGGCCAGCTCGCGCGCGCGAGAGACAAGCAGGGAGTGCGCATCGTCACGGCCCTGGCAGCGAACGGGAAGTGCGTGGGCATCGCCGTCTTCGATCCGAGCTTTCCGGGTTCGTTCCCCTTCCGCTGCAAGTCGCCGGAGTATGCGCGCACGCTGATCGAAGCGCTGCGCGCTTGTTACGACGGCCCCAAGGCATACTTGCAGCTCGTGATCGAAGACGCCGCGCTCGTGGCGCGCGTCCTCGAAAGCAGCGGCGCCGTGCGCTTGCACGACATCCTCCACATGCGCGGGCCGATTCCGGCGCTGGAGCCGGCATGAAGTTGCCTTGGCTTCAGGGCGCGCTTGCCGCCTGCATTCTGCTCTTGTTGAGCGCATGCGCCGCTCCCGTGCCGCGCCGCGCGTACTTCCCCTCCGCGAATCTGAATTGCCAGGTGTTCAGCGCGCCCCAAGTTCTGGCCGGTGCCAGACGCCAGAGCTTCGGCGGCGCCCCCAACGCGGTCATGCTCGCCATCGATGAAAACAGCTCGTTCCGCGCTGTGGCCGACGCAGTATTGCGGCTGCGCGAGGAGAATCTGGCCGTCGGCTATTGGGTCGATGCTCGCATCGCCGACGATTCGAGCGCCGGTTTCGACGCCAGGCTCGCGCATGTGCGTGTCGTGTTGAACAATCGCCCACTCGCCGACGCGATCTTTCTGGCGGGCTTGCAGGGCGAGCAGCTGTCCTGCGGTTGTTACCGCACACTTTGCGCTGCGACGGACGACGTGCCGGTCCCGGAGACATGCGCTCGTTTCGTCGCCGCGTTGCGCGGCTTCACGGGCGGTGCCATCGTCGTGCCGGTCTGGGCTGACGAGGGCGGCCTGAAGCCGGAGGCCTGCGCATCGCCGGCCTGCATCGGAGCGCGCTGCGGCGAACGAGCGGCGCGCGCCTTCGGCTGCGTTCGCGCCGAATCGACGCGTGTGGCGTTGCAGTTTTCCGGTGCCGCACCCGCGGCCCCTGCGTCCTTCGTGGCGGAACGTCTAGGGGGCTGGTCGCGGCTCAAAGCCTATGCGCCGTCCGCGGTCCCGGGGTCCGCTTCGACGCTGCTCGCCGTGCTCCCAGGCCTCGACTGGCAGAGCACGGAACTCGAGCAGGCCGTCGCCGCGGTCCGCAGCAGGGATCGCGGCGGTTTCCTGATCGTCGAGGGGCCGTTGCCGGGCCAATTCGCCGACACCGGCCCGGCACGCTGAGAATACAGCGGCCACGGCCATGGGGCCTCACGCCGGAATGCGGTCGCCGCGTCCCTGCGACGCGGGGGCGATCTTGTCCTCGACCGCAGGCGTGCCACTCAACGGAATCACATCGGCGGCAGGGTCGCCTTGCGGCCCTTGTTGATCTGTGCGAGGTAGGCGCGCAGCGGTTCGAAGTAGCTGAGCATCGCTTTCGCGGAAAGATCCGAGCCGGTCTTCTCGCGCAGCAATTGCCGCCAATCGGCGCTGCCGCCGGGCCGCAGGATCGATTTCAAGAAGTCGCCGACGTCCTTGCGACCGTAGTAATTGGTGTCGCGCGGACTCTCGTGCAGGATTTCGCGCGCGATGTGATCGTGCAGCTGGAAAAGCAGCACGAAGGACAATGCGTAGTCGTAATAACCCGCGGGATCGTCGTTGATGTGCGTCTTCGTCGCGGCGTCGCACCATTCCTCGCCGCGCGCGGTCGGCGGCGCGATGCCTTGATACTTCGCGGCCAGCTCCCACCATTTCTTGTTCCACTGATCGGGCGCGAGATTGTCGGCATAGAGCGCCTTCTCGAACTCGAACATCGTGCCGGTGGACCAGGGAATGAACACGACGTACTTGAGCGCTTCCTGCAGCAAGAGGCGATTCGGATCGGGCTTGGCGCCGCCGGTCGACAGGCCGACCGCTTCGACGAAACGCGGTTGCATCGCGGCCAGGCCCATCAGCGAGCCGACCGCTTCGTGGTAGGCGCGATTCGCGCCTTCGCGCAGCAGGATCGGCACCTCGGGGTTGGTGTAGCTCAAGTAGTAATAGATGTGGCCGAGTTCGTGGTGCGTCGTTTCATACCACTCCGTGTCGGGCAGCACGCTCATCAACGAGCGCACGTCGTGATCGAGGTCGATGTGCCAGGCCGAAGCATGGGTGTTCTTCTTGAAGCCCGCGGCGGCGGCGACCGGGAACAGCGACGACTTCTCCCAGAACGACGGCGGCAGGCTCTCGAAGCCGATGCTCGTGTACATGCGTTCAGCCTGCTGGACCAGCCAATCCTGCCCCTTTTCCTTCAAGGGCAGGTCGAGGTCGAAACCCGCGACGTCGACCAGCGCGGCCCAGTCCTGCCCCCAGCGATTGGGCAGCCAGTCGGCCGGAATCAGATCGGGAACGGGCGCGCCATAGCGCGCGGCGAGTTCATGGCGGGCGAAGGTGTGCAGTTCGCTGAACAAGGGCCGCAGCTCGCGGTTGATCTGCGCCACGCTCGCGGCGAGTTCTTCGGTGGTCATGCCGTACTCGGACGCCATGTACCCGAAGTAGTCGTGATAACCCAGCGATTGCACGCCTGAGTTGCGCAGACGGCGCAGTTCGACCAGACCGGGCTTGAGCGCGGCGCCCACTTCCTTGGAGGACTCCCAGATCTTGCGCCGGCGTGCAAGATCCTTCTCGGTGCGCAGTCCCCCATCGATGTCGTTCGGCGAGAGTTCCGCGCCATCCATCTTGAAGGTGAATCCGTACATTTTCTCGGTCTGCGCGGCTTCGGCGGCGATGCGTTGCTTGACCAGTTCCGGTTGGGTCTGCGGTTTGTCAGCCGCGGCGAAAAGCACTTTGGCGATCTGCTTCTCCTGCAGCGGCGTCAGGTCGGCCTTGCGCGCGAGGAATTTGCGCGCGGCTTCGATGTTGGCGATCGAGCCCGTGAACGCGGCCAGCGCCCCGTTCGCGGCGGTCGTGCGCTTCGAATTCGTGTCGTCGCCTTCGACAATGTGCGTGTTCGAGGCCCACTCGGCTTCGCCCGAAGCGGTGTAGAGCGCCTGGAAAGTCTTCGAGTAATCATCGAGAAACTTCTGCGCCTCGAGCTGGAATTCCGTTGGCGCGCCGCTTGGCACTTTCGACGCGCTACTCGGTGCCTTCGAATCGTTCGAAGCGCAGGAAGAGAGGGCTGCGGCGGCGATGAAGGTCGTGAGGGCCAGGAATTTTTGCATGGAGGTTTTCAATATCCGAGAACGTTGAGGGCGCGCGAGAAAGTGAAGTTGGCGGTGTGGTCCGGCTTGCCGTTCACCCAGGCAACCCAGTCCGCTCCCAGTTGGTCCTTGCCGATGGGATAGAGCCGGACGTTGTGCATGACCAACTCGCTCGGGCTCTTCCAGTTCGTGGCATCGAGGAAGGAAAAGGAAGCCATGGTTTCCGGGGACTGGGTGAAAGAATCGAGTTCCATGCGCGGCTGATTGCCCTGACTGCAGTAGTGCGTCATCAGCAATCGACCGCCGTCCCTGTGGTACATCGAGATCATCTCGTGCGGCGTGCCGACGAAAAGGCGCTCCATGACCACCGAACCCGCGGAGACGACTTCGTAGCTGACGTCGACAGTGGTCGTCTGCTCGCCCATCTTGGAAGTGCCGCTCCAGCTTCCGGCGAGCGATTTCAGCATCTCAAAAGCCTGCGCGGACTCGGCAGGGTCAGCGGCCGCTCTATGCTGCGTGCTGACGCAAGCAGAAAGGAGCAAGGCGCTGGCAATGCCGAAAATCGTCGACTTCATCCTGGGCTCCTGGAAAGGTCGAAACGGTCTATTTCACGGCAATGGCTTGGGTGTAATCGATCTCGTACGCCGGCATTTCGCCGCCGGGTCCTACGAGGTAGTGCTCGAGCCACTGCAGCATGCGCAGGTTGTAGTCGAAGCGCGACGCGGCCTTGCGATTGCCGTGGCCCTCGCCGGGATACTGGACAAGTCGCACTTTCGCCTGACCGCGCAATTTCAGGTGCCGGTACAGTTCGCGTGATTGGCCGGGATTGACACGCGGATCGTCCTTGCCGCCCAGGATCAAAAGCGGCGTGTTGCATTTGTCCGCGTAATAGATCGGCGAGCGCTCGAGCATCTTCTGCCAGTCGTCCCACGGATACTTGCGCGCGTGCACCATGAACTCTTCATTGGAAATGTCCGTGGTGCCGAACTTCGAGATTTTGTCGGAGATGCCGACGAACATGACTCCCGCCGCGAAGCGCTCGGAGTACGTGGTGCACAACCATGCGGTCGCGTAGCCGCCATAGGATCCGCCGGTGACGCCGACGCGCTTGGGATCGACCAGCCCCGTGCCGACCAGGTAGTCGACGCCGTCAACAAGATCGTCGAACTCCGCGCCCGCAGGATCGCCTTGACTGGACTGGGCGAACACGACGCCGCGGCCGGTGCTGCCACGGTAATTGACATGCAGCACCGCGAATCCGCGCGCCGCGGCCATCTGTCCGGGATTGGAATAACCCGTCAACCAGCCGTTCGACTGACACGCTTCCGGCCCACCGTGCACGTTCAGGATCAGCGGATAACGCGTGCCTGGTTTTTCGTCCAATGGCCGGATCAAAATGCCCTCGAGTTCGGTGACTTTGTCACGGGCCTTGAAACGCACGACTTCCTGGAGCGCCATGCGCACTTCGTCGAGATCCGGATTCGAGCGCGTGCGACGCTGCGCGGCGACATCGCCCGCGCTCAGGGTGAAACACGCGGCCGGGTGGGCTGCTGTGCTGCCGACCATCGCGAGCACTTGACCGCCCATCGAACTCGAGAGGTCGGTCATCACCGCGCCCCCAGGCCCAAGCAGCTGGGCCGGCGCGATCCCAGAATTTGGCGCACCCAGCGCGCCGACAAAGCTCCACACACCCTGTGCGGCGACGTAGGCGAGACGCTGATTGTCGAGCCACGCCAGCCGTTCGACGTGTCCTGCGTAGCCGGGCAGCAGATCCTGGAAAGAACCGCCTGTGCTCGCGGCGCAAAAGATGCGGCCTGCGGCGGTGTCGTGCTCGTCCGCCGCCGAAACGCAAGCGATCCACCGGCCGTCCGGACTCCAGCTGATCTGCCCGAGCTTGCCTGGATTCTCGAAGCGCGCCAAGAGCTTGCCGCTGCTCGCCTCGACGATCCCCACGCGGCTCTTCATCATTTCGTCGTCGATCAGCGGGGTCGGCGAAAGCGCGAGCGCCAGGCGATCGTCGACGGGACTCCACTGGATCTGGTTCACGCTCTCCTCGAGGTCGAGCGGCTTGGGATCCTTGTTCGCGCCGAAGAGCTCGAGCAGGTAGACCTGCGGCACGCGGAAGTCCTCTTCGTAGACCTCCTGCTTGAAGCCCTTGTCGCCGGCCTGCTTGCGCTTGGAACTCTCGGGCGCCGTCGCGATCACCGCCGCGCGCAATCCGTCGGAGGAGAGCGAGTAGGCAGTGAGCGCCGTCTCCAAGCGCGCCGCACAGCGTGCTTCCCCACCTTCGAGCGAAATGCCGTAGAGCGAGGCCAGCTTGTCGTCCGCGCGCTTCTCCAGGAAGAAGATCGTCTTGCCATCGCGCGAGAATTGGACATTCGACACGCCGCTCTTGCCGCCGACGAACGTGCGGTCCGTATTCTCGGCGAGCTCGAGCACGTGCAGCTCCGTCCACGGACCGCCGTCTTCGTCGACGAGCGGTTCGCGCGGAACACTGAGCGTGTACGCCAAACGCGAGCCGTCGGGCGACATGACTGCGCTCGACACGCTGCGCAGCCGCGCCACCTTGGCGGGCGTCATCACATTCCCCTGCGGCGGCGGTGTGCAGGGAGCGGGCAGGGCTGAAAACAGCGCGAGAAGAATCGTCAGCATGGCGAAGGGCCTGCGGCAAGGCTCGTGAACGGGATCAAGGCAGCCCGAGGATAACCACGCCCGCGTCGCAGTGCGACCGCGACGCGGCGCCACTCCACGCGGCGCGTTCAGGCTTCGGTCGGGAATTGCAGGGCCCGGTGCGCCCAAGATCCTGGGCCCGGGAGCCGGGACCGCGACGGGCCGCATACCAAGCCCGTTCGCGTCGGACCAGCGCGCGACGCGGCGTCGTCTGCAATCGAGTTCCGTGCTGTCGTTCCGCCGCGCTACTTCCAGAGCGCCTTGCCTCGTCGTGCGAGTTGCCTCTGCCCCCGAGTCCGCGGTCCCGGCGATTGTCAATACGGAAACCTTCCTCGAGGGATGGGCAGTTCTACCGGGCCGCGTGGCCGCGAGCTCCGGGCTATCTGGAAGGGGCAGCGTCGGGTGGACGCCGTCGGATTTCGTTCACATTCACCTACACGAAGATGACGATCATGTTTTCCAAATCGCGCATTCTGCTCAGCACTCTGCTCCTCGCGGTCGGCTTTGGCACCTCCGCAGCCGCGCAGAACCACTACATCCTCGACGACGGTTCGCCCAACTCGGGTCTTTCCTACGGAATGGCCGCGGATTACTGCTGGTTCCAGTACTTCACGACGGTCGGTTCGGCGGATCTGATCACGAACGTCCAGGTGATGTTCCAGCCGGGCATGATCCCGGATCAGACGCCGATCACGCTGTGCGTCTGGGAGGATCCCAATGACGATGGCGATCCGGCGGACGCGATCCTTGTCGCGCAGGTGCCCGGCATCGTGCCGTCAGTGGGTGGCTACGCCTACACGACATATCACGTGCCGAATCCGGCAACAGTGCATGGCACGTTCTTCGTGGGCGCCTACCTGACGACGGATGGATCGTT
>JANMRV010000461.1:0-7433 GCA_031388685.1 Planctomycetota bacterium | reverse complement strand
TCGGGCGCATACCGTGATGAAGCAACCGCTCCTGCATCCATGCGGGGGAGGGGCCAACGGTAACGTTCTGGATGACGGAGGCGGTGAAGCGGGGGCAGAGCTCCGGGTCGGCGTCCGCGCGTGAGCAAGGCGGCCAGCCAGTCGCGGTCCTGTTGGGCCGCGGCGTGATCACCGAGAGCGCGCTGCTCTCCACGCTGGGAGCCGCAGCGGGAGTCGCGCCCGTCGACATGACGCGCATGCGGCCCTCGGCCGAGGCGCTGGGCATGATCCCCCAGGAGCAGTGCCTCGAACACGGCATCCTGCCGCTGGCGAAGAACGGCGACATCCTGACCATTGTCGTCAGCGATCCGTTCGACGTGCTGCTGCTCGACGATATCAAGCGCATGACGCGCTGCCACCTGCGCACGGTCCTGTCGCACCCCGCCGCGATCAAGACCGCGAGCGACACGCTCTTCGACACCGGTTCGCGCCAGGTCAACGACCTGCTCGGTGAGGTCGGCGCGATCGAGATGGAAGTCGCCATCGAGCAGGAGCAACAGAACATCGAAGCTGCGGCGGTTTCCTCCGAGGACGCGCCCGCGGTCAAGTTGATGAACCTGATCATCCTGCGCGGCCTCAAGGAAAAGGCCAGCGACATCCACGTCGAGCCCGGCGAGACCGCGATGCGCGTGCGCTACCGCGTCGACGGCGCGATGTACGAAGCGATGCGACCGCCGAGTTCGATCGGTCCGGCCTTGCTGTCGCGACTGAAGATCATGTCCTCGCTCGACATCGCCGAGCGCTACGCACCGCAGGACGGCAAGTTCCAGATTCGCTTCGAGAACCGCAAGATCGACTTCCGGCTTTCGATCCTGCCGGTCGTCGGCGGCGAGAAGGCGGTCATGCGGATCCTCGACACCGGATCGATGTCGCTGAAACTCGACACGCTGGGTTACGAAGTCAAAGCGCTCGACGACATCAAGCGCGCCTCGAACGCTGCCTACGGGATGTTGCTCTTGACCGGCCCGACCGGTTCGGGCAAGTCGACGACGCTGTATTCCTGCATCAAGGAAGTGGCGACGCCCGACGTCAACGTCATCACCGTCGAGGACCCGGTCGAATACCGCATGGACGGCATCAACCAGGTGCCGGTCAATCCCAAACGCGGCATGACCTTCGCGGGCGCGCTGCGCTCGATCCTGCGCCAGGACCCCGACGTCGTGCTGGTCGGAGAAATCCGCGACACCGAGACCGCCGACATCGCGGTCAAGGCCGCGCTCACCGGCCACCTCGTGTTGTCGACGCTGCACACCAATGATGCTGCGACCACGATCACGCGTCTGGTCGACATGGGCATCGACCCGTTCATGGTCTCGAGTTCGCTTTTGTGCATCGGTGCCCAGCGACTGGCCAGGAAGCTGTGCCCTGCCTGCCGGGTCAAGCTCGACCGACTGCCGAGCGAGGAACTTCTTTCCGTCGGCTTCCTCGAGTCCGAAATCGAGACCTTGGAGGTCTACGGGCCCGGTTCGAGCGGCTGCGCGCGTTGCAAGGATGGCTACAAGGGCCGTTTCGCGATCCTCGAGACGTTGTATCTGGAGGCCAGCCTCAAGCGCATGGTGATCGAGCGTCGATCTGCCATGGAACTCAAGACAGAGGCCATCCGCCTGGGAATGCTCTCCCTGCGGCGCGTCGGCCTGCTCAACGTCGCGCGCGGCAAGACATCCCTCGAAGAGGTCCTGCGCACGACGTTGGACGACAAGTAACCAAACAGGGATCACGCACACGTGGGAAGCTTCAAATACGCAGCGAAAAAGGCCGGCGGTCAGTCCGTGGAAGGCACCATCCAGGCCGACGACAAGACGCAGGCTCTGGCGGAATTGCGCAAGCAGAACCTGGTCGTGCTCAACGTCGAGCCCGTTTCGGCCAAGGCTGCCTCGAAGTCCTTCAAGGTTGGAGGCGGTCAGAACACCTTCTTCAAGCGCGGCCCCTCGATCGATCGCAACGAACTGGTCTTGTTCACACGCCAGCTCGCGACCATGGTCGCCTCTGGACTCGCCTTGCTCGAGGCCATCGATGTGCTCGGCGAACAAGCCGACACCAAGGGTTTGCGGCTGACCTGCCAGAAGCTCGGCGCCGAGCTGCGCGCCGGATCTGATCTTTCCAGCGCGATGGAAACTTGCCCGCGCGCCTTCAACCCGCTCTACGTGTCGATGGTGCGCGCCGGCGAAGCCTCGGGTCAGATGGACATCATCCTCGAGCGTCTGGCCGACTATCAGGAAGCCAGCCAAGCGCTCACGCGCGAGATCAAATCGGCCATGACCTACCCGGTCATCTCGATGACACTCGTGCTGGGCATCACCGCGTTCCTGATGATCGGCGTCGTGCCCACGTTCAAGCAGGTCTTCGAAGGCCTGGGCGCCAAGTTGCCGGCGATCACCCAGTTCGTGCTGGCCACGAGCGATTTCATGCGTGCCCAGTGGCTGCTGATCGGCGTTGCGGGCGCGGGCACGATTTTCGGCCTGATCATGTTCAAGAAGACGCGCACGGGCGCGCACTGGTTCGACGTGCTCGCCCTGAAGCTGCCGGTCTTCGGCCCGCTGACGCGCAAGGTGGCGCTGGCGCGCTTTTCGCGCACGTTTGCGACGCTGATTCGCTCCGGTGTGCCGATCATGGCGACGCTGGAGATCGTCTCGAATACCGCGGGCAACTCGGTCATCTCCAACGCCGTCGACGCCTCGCGCGAGAGCGTCAAGAACGGACAGCTGCTTTCCGAGCCGCTGGGCAAGACCAAGGTCTTTCCGTCGATGGTCGTGCGCATGATCGCGATCGGCGAGAAAACCGGCAGCCTCGAAGCGTTGCTCGAAAAGATCGCCGAGTTCTACGACGCGCAGGTCAAGGCTTCGATCAAGGCTTTGACCAGCCTGATCGAACCGCTCCTGATCTCGTTCATGGGCGTGATCGTCGGTGGAGTCGTGCTCAGCGTGTTCCTCCCGATCCTCGACGTCGTCGGAAAGCTAGGCGGCGGCTGAGCGGTCGGCAGGGCTGCTAGCCCGACTGAATCTCTTGCGAGGCCGGTCCCAGCTGGGGCCGGCCTTGCTCGTTTTCGGGAGCGCTCTTGGCGCTGGGCCAGGATTTCTGCCTTCGTGTCGGGCCTTCCGGGGCAACAGCTGAGAAAGATCTTGGAAAAACCTCTGTTCACTCAAGGCCGGCTGGCCCGCTCGCCGATCCATGCCGCGTCGAACGCCGCCCGCCGGACAGGGACGACCTGGAGGGGGGGTGGGAGGGACGGTCCATGTGGGCCGCCCCGCATGTCTAGTGCGGTAACCGGGGTAGAAGCCGGCACCCGCGTTTCAAAAAGCAAACCCTCCCGCGTGAGGTAAAGGACTGCCGCAAGCCGAGGCCGCAAGGTGCGAAGCAGGCAGACGGACAACACCAAGATGATGACCAACCGTAAGAATGCAGGTTTCACCCTGATCGAACTCATGATCGTTGTCGCGATCATCGCGATTATCGCATCAGTCGCGATCCCGAAGCTGCTGAGCGCTCGCCTGTCGGCGAACGAATCGGCCGCGATCAGCACGCTCCGCTCACTCTCTTCGTCGCAGGCGCAGGTTCAATCCTCCGGCGCCATCGACTCGGACGCTGACGGCGCGGGCGAATACGGCTATTTTGCCGAACTCGCGGGCGCCCAACC
This sequence comes from Planctomycetota bacterium, assembly GCA_031388685.1. Lineage (GTDB taxonomy): Bacteria > Planctomycetota > UBA1135 > UBA1135 > JADJQU01. The sequence continues at coordinate 3,760 of JANMRV010000461.1, read as the reverse complement.
GGTGCGCGTGAGCGCCGCCGGTCTCCCGGCCGCCGGTGTTGTCGGTACCGACGAATTGACCCCGTCCGTGATGTCGTCCGCCTTCGGTGCGGTCAACGCCACGAGCCAAGTCTCTCGCTCGGGTTACCTCTACCAGATCTACTTGCCGGCCGCGACGGTCGGTGTGACGGTCGCAGGTATCGCGGAAGACCCGACCACGGGCGGTAAGCTCGGTGCTCCGTTCCCGGACTCGGACAACGGCGAAGTCATGTGGGCCTGCTACGCCTGGCCGATCCAGGCCAGCCAAACCGGCAACCGCGTCTTCTTCGTCAACCAAGAAGGCGACTTGCTGCAGATGCTGAATCGTCAAGCGCCCCCGTACAGCACGACCATCACAGGTCCTGCGTTCGACGCGGTGTTCTCGCTTGCGCTCGACATGGGCAGCCCGCTCGGCATCAACGGGGTGGCCGCGAACGACGGCTTCATCTGGTCGCCGGTCCAGTAAATCCCAAGCTCGCTTCGGATGGCTCTGCGGGGCGTCGCCGGTCTTCCGGCGGCGCCTCGCTTCGTTCATGGAGCAGGCGACAGGCCGAACAACTTCGAGGCGTTGCGCGAAGTCGTCTGCGCCAGGGCCGAGACTTCGACACCGCGCACGCTCGCGATGTGCTCGAGCACCGTGCGAATCAGCGCCGGTTCATTGCGTTGTCCGCGGCTGCCCTGGGGCGCCAGGAAAGGGCAATCGGTCTCGACCAGCAGTCGATCGGCCGGCACGGCCAGTGCGGCGGCGCGATTCTCGACGTTTTTCGGATAGGTCACGACCCCGCTGAATGAGATGAAGAACCCCAGCTCGAGATACGGAGCCAGTTCGCGCTCGCCCATGGTGTAGCAGTGCATCACCCCGCGCACGCCGCGAAACTCGCTCAACATCGCGACGGTGTCCGCGTGAGCCTCGCGCGAGTGCACGACGATCGGCAATTCGAGTTCGCGAGCAAGCTCGAGATGCCAGCGAAAATTATCGAGCTGCGCGTCGCGCGGCGAAAACTGCTTGAACCAATCCAGGCCGGTTTCGCCTACGGCCACGCACTGCGGCCTGCGACACAGTTCTGCGATCTCTGCACGCGCCGCCGGTCCATGCTGCGCAGCGTCATGTGGGTGGATTCCTGCCGTGGGGTACAGGCCACGTTCGGACTCGCACAGCGCAAAGGCTTGACGCGAGGTTTCAGGATTTGTGCCGACGATGATCATGCGCGAGACGCCGGCAGCTCTCGCGCGCGACAGCACCTGGCCCCGGTCAGAGTCGTAGTCCGTCCAGAAGATGTGCGCGTGCGTGTCGGTGATCACTGACAGTTCTTGTCGAGCATGTCCGCCAGGAAATTGATGAACGCAGGATCCGATTCGAGCTGCGAGATCCGTAGCAGGATCGCGCACAACTCAGCCGGCGGCAGCGCGCTGCGCAGGGCCTGCGCGGCCTTGCGTCGCAACATTCCATCGGAGCCCGATTCAACCAGCACGGCTTCCAATGCCTTGCGGCCTCTGTTGCTTTCCCGTTCCGAACCCAGTTCGTCGACTGCGACGTAGCGCACGTCAGCGGGTTGCGCGATGTCGGTCGCAATCGTCGCCAAAGTCTCGTCGACCGGCTTGCGGATCGAACGCGCCGCGACGATCCACTGGCGCAGGATCTGCTCTTTTGGCGGGTAAGTGACTCTCGGGCGCGGGTCGATCAGGATCGGCTGGAAGAGTTCCGTCGCGGACGTGGGCGAGGTCTGGCACAGGAGGCGCATGGCTTCCGTGCGAACACCCAAGCTCGCGCTGCCGTCGTAGGTGACCGTCAGCGATTCAAGCAGTGCTCGCGCGAGTTCGCTGTCCGTGTGCGCGGCCACCGAGAGCAACGCCGAACGCCACTCGTCGTCGGCTTTGACCTCGCGCTTGAAAGTATCGAGCGCGAGCGGCGCGAGACTGGCGGGGCCGCGCTCCAGCTCCGCCAGGCGATCGCGCCTCGCGTTGCGCCAGGCGGTCCGCTTGTCGCTAGTCGCCGTCGGCGAGATCGGTTCATAGGCTCTCCGCAGGGAGTCGAGCTCTGCCTGCGGCGAAATCGTGCTGGCCGTGGTACCGGAGCCACCGGGGGCAGCTACCCCCGACCTGTCGCAGGCCCCGACCCAACTGGCCGCCAGAAACAACGCGATGAGCTTCGAGCTCGCCCAACTGTGCGAAGTCGCTCGCAAGGTGAGCGGGTTGAACCGCTGGCGCAGGTGGGGATCAACGTGGAGGGCTTCGTGGGAGGTCATGGCGGTGGGATGCAGGGGGAGAGAACGGTCCGGATCCATCGGGCACGGGATTTGACCATTCCCGAGTTGCGGTGTGGGGATCAGGACCGGTTTCCAACCCCAGCCGGGCCATCAATACGCCTCCGTACGAGCTTCGTGCTCCGCAGGAGTCGCAAAACTCTGGCAACTCCCTGACCCTCCCTTCTATAGTACTCAACCCTGACATCTCCGATTCGGCATGGCGACTGCCGCCCACAGCTCCCGCGCGGACCTGTCGGGCCCAGTTCGCGGCCGACCTGAGGTGCATCCGTTGGATCTGCCCCCCCGGCAGTTCAGCGGTTGTTGTGGGGCCCATCTTGGGAAGAGGGCCTCTTCACTCAATTTTTCTGCAGCAGGTGCGCGACCCAGCGCCCCAGGTGATCACGAAATGAATCGACTGGCCAAGTTTGTAGCGGTGCTGGCCCTCGGTCTGTGCGTCTCGCTCTCCTCGTGCGCCAAGTCCAGCTCGGGCGGGAGCAGTGGTGCGATGTACATCGAGGCCTGCGATCTCAACTGCAACTCGAACGGTACCAATGGGAGTCAGGTCTCCTGTGGCGTGATCGACGTCTTCCAGAATCAGGAGATCGGCGTCCTGTTCTCGAGGCAGGTCGACTTCAGCACGGTGAGCCAGGCGACCTTTGAGATCTCCGACTCTCTCACAGGTGCCGTGCCTGTCGGCTCGTTCGTGGCGGACCCCTTCGATTCCCGCCGGGTGATCTTCCGGCCAGACCTGACGTTCGACATCAATGGCAACCCCGTCTTTGGCTTCAAGTTTGCTACCTCCTATGACTTGGTCATTAGAGGAACGAGCCAAGGTGATCCTCCTCCCTTCATCGAATCGACGGCCGGCACCAAGAACTCCGGCCGCCTCCTGTGCACGATCCTGACGTCTCTTGGGATCAACGATCCCGTGGTCGGCCCGCCGATCTCGAGTACCTTCGTCTCTACCTCGCTGAATCCGAGCGTGCCCGCCAACGGTGCGACGGGTGTACTGCTGACGTCCAAGGTGACCATTGTCTTCAACGACCTGATGAACATCGGCACGCTGGTGGTCCCGGGCACGGGCACCTCGCCGACCATTACGGTCAAGCTCGATCCGGACGGAAACGTCGCGAACACCAGCGACCAGGTCACCCTGCAGGGTACGTACACGTTCCTGCTGGACCAACTCGCGTTGCAGACCACCTTGGTCTTCACGCCCGCGCAGCCGTTTCCGAGCGCTGGCGCTAGCTTGGTCAGCCCGCGCAAGATCATCGTCAACCTTCCGAGCACGATCAAAGACCTCAAGGGCAATTCGCTCGGAAATGCAGGACCGGTGGCGTTTACCCCGCAATCGGTGAGCTTCCCGGCCGTGACGATCCCGGCGGGTGGCGAGCAATTCAGCGATCTCGCGAACTGTGACCAGGATCGAACGGGTGCCGCGTGGGGCGAGACCACGTCGGATCAACTGACCCCCGGATTTGGCGGCGGATCCGGTC
>JANMRV010000439.1:0-8621 GCA_031388685.1 Planctomycetota bacterium | reverse complement strand
TCTCGAGCGCGCGATCGCCGATTGCGCGGCGTGGGGCGGGACGAGTGTCCTGCTCGTGCCCGCGGTCGTGAACGAGAACGTCAGCTACGACGCAGCCTGGTACCGTTACGACAAGCTCGCGCGCTCGGCTTCGAGCATGCGCGTCAGCGCCGCCGCTTCGCTGATGTTCGCGACGAGTTCGCGATCGCCGCGCGCGATCATCGCCAAAAGGTGGCGCACTTCGCCGTCGTAGCCCGTGTGCGCGGGCAACTCGACGGCTTCGCTGGCTCCACCGCGCGAGAGCACGAGCTTCGGATTGCGCGAGAAGTCGAACTCCGCCGTGGCGTGCTCGAAGACCACGATGTAGCGCATGCGAAACGCAAATCCGCCCGTGTGATCCCAGCCACCCTCGGCGACCACGTGCGCCGGGCCGTTGGCGAAGCGATAGAGCGTGGTGACGTGATCGAGGCTGCCGGTCGACGACACGCTGGTCGGCTCGCCGAAACACCAGCGCACGAAATCGGCGTCGTGGATGTGCAAGTCAAAGAGCGCGCCGCCCGAGCGTTGCGGATCCGAATAAAAACTCGGGTTCCATCCAGGGCGCGTGCCCAGGCGCGAAAACACAGCGCTTTTCACGGGGCCGAAGGTCCCGCGGCGGATGTGCTCGCGCAGCCAATCCCAGCCCGGCCAGAAGCGCATGCACATCGCCGGCATGCACAGCCGGTCCGAGCGGCTCGCCGCGTCGGCCAGGCGCTGCACGTCTGCGCTGGAAATGGCGACGGGTTTTTCCACGAGGACGTGCTTCTTCGCCGCCAGCGCCGCGAGCGCGAGCTCGACGTGCGTGCTCGTCGGCGTGCAGATGCTGACCAGATCGACCTCGGGGTCATCGATCAGCGCGCGCGGATCGGAATAGGCGCGCACAAGCTTGGGATCGAAGAGTGAATCGCGTTTCGCGCCGGTGTCGAAATTGCCGCCCTCGACGACGCGGCCGGTGCGACGCTCGGCATCCGAATCGGCGACGGCCACCAGTTGATTGCCCAAACCGATGGCGTTCGCCGCCGCGAACGCGGCGAGGTGCGTGCGGCCCATGAAACCCAGGCCAATGATGCCGATACCAAGCGGACGTCGTGTCATGGGAGTCGCTCCAAGAGTTCGCGCGCCGCGCGCATGTCGAGCACGCGCTCTGCCCCAGCTTCGCGTTCGATCATGCGATCGACGTCGAGGTCTTGCCCGCGCAGCACGCCGAAGAAGGCACGCCAGTCGACCTGACCGGTCCCGACGCGAACTTCTTGGCCCCACGCGCCGCGCGCTGGCGCTGCAATCGCATCCTTGATGTGCACCTGAAAGACGTACGGCAGAAGTTCGCGCAGCGCGGCGACCGGATCGCCCATGCCGTACAGGATCATGTTCGCGGGGTCGAAATTGACGCCGAGCGTCGGCCGGTTCAATTCGGCCAGCACACCGAGCAACGTCGCTGCGCTCTCCTGCCCGGTTTCGAATCCGACGCGCACGTCCTCGGCGGCGAACACGTCGACCAGTTGGCCCAGGCGATCGATCAGCGTCTTGCGTTCAGGATCCGAGCGCTCGTGCGGCAGGAAGCCCGCGTGAAACGTGACCAGCGGAATCCCAAGCCGGCGCGCCAATTGCGCATTGGCCTTGGCCGCGGCGAGGTTTTTTGGCCAGGTCGCGTCCGGCCGCACGCCGCCGGTGCGCTCGATCGATTCCAGGCTCGAGTAGTCCTCGGCCTCCATGCTCATCATGCCGGAGCGCACGTCGATTTCGGCGCGCGCGAACGCGGCCTTGGTCTTGTCCTCGGACCACGCGCCGGTGCGCAGGGGATCGAGGTGCAACTGCAGCGCATCGACACCGACTTTCTCGAGCAGCTCGACCAGCGCATCGGGACCGTCTGCCTGCAACGACCACGAACACGCCCCGATTCGCGACCTTGAATTCGTTTCGCCGCTATTCATCGCCGTCTGGCTCCTCGTCGCCTGAAAAACTAGTCGTCCGTCAGATCGGGATCGAAAATCAAAGGCAGCGGACGCTTGCCCTTCGAAGCGGACGCGGCGCCCGCAGTCCTCGATCGCCCGGGTTTGAGCGCGCGCTCGAGCTCCGCGAGCGTGATCGGCCCCGCGGCCACGACGCAACATTCGTCGGGATGCAGGTGCTTGCGCGCGACGCGGCGCAGGTCCTCGCGCGTCACGGCCGCGAAATCGCGCGGCAGCGACAGCAAGTTGTCCGCGGGCAGATTGTGGCGCTCGGCGCTGATCAAATAGTTGGCACGCCGGCTCGCGCGCTGGAACGAGAGCACGAACGAACCGACCAGATAATCCTGCGCGACGCGCAATTCGTCCGCGCCAACCAGTTCCTCCTGCACGCGCTTGATCTCCGAGCGGAAACCTGCGAGCGCAGTTGCGACATGCTGCGGCGATGTGCCGATGTAGGCCGCAAAGGTTCCCGGCAGGATGCCTGCAGAACTGTGAATTGCGGCGTTGACGGTGTAGGCGAGGCCAAGCTCGTCGCGCAGCTTCTTCGAAATGCGATTCGTGAAACCGGGTCCCGTGCCGAGCACGTGGTCGAGCACGACCAGCGCCGCGTAGTCGGGATCGTTGCGGCGAATGCCGAGATGGCCGAGATGAACGTGCACCTGCGCGCGCTGGGCGTGAAAGACGCGCGCGCGCGTCCCGCGCTCGGGGAATGCGGGCGGCGTCGTCTCCAGGTCGACGCCGGTCTTCCATTTCGCGAGCCGCTTGTCGAGCTGGGCACGCACCTGCTCGGGATCGACATCGCCGCAAACGGCGATGATCGCGCGCGACGCGACCCAGGTCTCGCGGTGGAAGCGCGCCAGATCCGTGTGCGTGAGCCGGCGCAGCGACGGAATCGTCCCGCTGCCCGGCCGGCCCAGCCAGTGGTTGCCGTAGACGAGCTTGCGGAAGAGTTGTTCGCCTTGAACGCGCGGGTCATCGCGCTCGACCAGCAGGCGATCGAGTACGCGCTGACGCTGACGCTCGAATTGCTTCTTAGGGTAAGCCGGCTCGACGATCATCTCCGCCAGCAACTCCAAGAGCAGCTTCGTGTCGCGGCCGGCGATGTGCGCGCTGACGCTGCTCGCGCCGCCGACGATGCTGCCGCCCGCTGTCTCCAAAAGTGCAGCGATTTCCTCGTCGCTCTTGGAACGCGTGCCTTGATCCAGCAGCGCGCCGGTCATGAACGCCGTGCCTTCCTTGCCGCGCGGATCGAGCGCTTCGGTTCCGCGCACGTGGACGTGGGCCGCGGTCACCGGCGCGCCGGGCCTGGGCGAGACGAGCAGCAGCGCTCCGCAGCCGAGCCGGAAGCGCCGGAACGGCACGTCGAGCTTGGGCAACTCGGCCGGCGTCGTCGGCTCGATGCGCGCGACTTCCGTATCCACGCTCATGCCTTGCCCTTGCGCGCTCTGGACTTCGCGCGTGTGCGCGTCTTCCTGCGACGGCCCTTGCCCTTCAGACCCTCGCCGGACAGTTTCGGCAGACACCAGCCGACGACGCGCGATTCATGACCGAGCAAGCGCTTCGCGCATTCCTGCACGTCGGCGGGAGTCACGCGCTTCACGCGTTCGATCGATTCGAAGGCCAAGGTCCAGTGCGCATCGACAGCGTATTCGCCGACCATCTCGGCCAGGTCCGAGGCCGTTTCCTCGTCGTAGGCTTCGCTGGCCTCGAGCATCGCGATCACGCGCGCGATTTCCTTGGCGGGCACGCGCTGGTCAGCCAGGCGGCGCAATTCTTCGTCGATCGCGGACTCGAGTTGCTCAGGCTTCGCAGCCGCGGCGCACTCCGCAAAGATCCAGAACAGCCCACCCTCGACTCGGGCGTCGTTGGCGGCGCTGATGCTGGTGGCCACGCCCTCGTCGATGACGAGTCGCTTGTGCAAACGCGAAAGACGTCCGCCGGTGAGCAGCGACGCGATCACGTCGAGCACGTCGTCGTCCTTCGTACCCACCGATGTCCCGGGCCAGACGATGCCGAGGCGCTTGCCCTGGTCGTCCCAGGACAGCGCGACACGCCGTTCACCGGGTGCAGGCACGATCTTGGGGCGGAAACAGTCCACTTCGGTGTAGGCAGCGCCCGCCGCGATGTGGCCGAAGTGCTGCTTGGCGACCTCGAGCGCGCGCTTCGAAGTGACGTCGCCGGCGATGACCAGCGTCGCGTTCCCGGGGTGGTAGAAGCGGCGGTGATAGTCGCGCATCTCTTCGACCGACAGACGCTTGAGTGAATCGGTGTAGCCGATGATCGGCCGGCGATAGGGATGACGTTCGAAGCAGGCCGCTTGCACGGCTTCGGTCAGCGCGCGCCACGGGTCGTCGTCGCCCATCGAAAGCTCTTCGAGCACGACCGCGCGCTCGGCATCGAACTCCTTGGGATCGAGCAGCAGATTCTGCATGCGGTCGGATTCGATCTCGACCGCTTTCTCCCAGCGGTCCGAAGCGAGTTCGAACCAGTACGCAGTGTGGTCGTAACCCGTGAATGCATTGTTGCTGCCGCCCAGTTCCGTGGTGCAGCGATCGACTTCGCCCTTGGCGAAACGCGCCGAGCCCTTGAACATCATGTGTTCGAGGAAGTGCGAGACACCGGCTTCGTGCTCGCGCTCGTTGCGCGAACCGACGCGGTACCAAAGCATCACGGCCACGGCCGGGTCGCCGTGGCGTTCGATCGCCAGCACACGCATGCCGTTCTCGAGCCGGTGCTCTTCAATGCGCGCGCCGGCGCGTTCAGCGACGGTCGTGCTAGGTCCAAGCGGACTCTTCGTCTTCGATCGCATGCGCTGTTTCGGATCGGAGCCGATGCGCGGCTCGCTCATCGTCTACCGCCGCCTCGGCGTTCGGGGCGCGCGCCCCCACCCGTGTTCGTGCGCGCGCGTCCGGCGGAGCGTCCACCGCCCTCGGACGAACGTCCCGGCCCTTTGTTGAACGGCTTTCGCGCCGTGCGATTGGGTCCAGCGGGCGCGCGACGGTCGGCAGCGGCTCCCGGCCGCTTCTTGAACTTCGGGCGCGCGCCGCGATCCGCGGTCTGTGGCCCGCGCGAATCGGACGAACGCCCCGGTCGCTTGTTGAAGGCCGGCCGCTCACCGCGATCGCCGCTTGTGGGCGCACGCGAGTCGGACGAACGTCCCGGCCGCTTGTTGAAGGCCGGGCGCTCGCCGCGATCGCCGCTTGCGGGCCCGCGCGATACGGACGAACGTCCTGAGCGGTCTTCGAAACCGGGCCGTGCGCCCCGATCTTCGGCAGCGGGCCGGCGCGACTCGGAGGAGCGCCCCGGCCGCGGCTTGAAGGCCGGCCGCGGAGCGCGCACCTTTTCGGCCGATTCGCGTTCGGCGCCCTCGCGCTCTTTCGCCGGCGGATTGTTCGGATCGAAACGCGGCTTGCGCGTTCCGCTCTTGATGCGGAATTCCTTGGGCTCGTGCCAGTCGCGGCGCACTCCGCCGAAGCGTGAGCGCTTGTCCTCGCCCGCGCTTCGGCGCGGCCCACCATGCTCAGGTCGCTCGCTGCGATCGTCGTCTGCGTCGGCGTCGAATTCGGCGGATTTCTTTGCGTAACTGCCGTGGCTCGCGCGCGCGAACAATTCCTCGGCGCGCGCTTTGTTGTTGGCGATGTCGAGCAGATCGGTGACTTCTTCCGGTGTCAGCGGGCGCCACTCGCCGTCCTTCAGGCGGCGGTCCGACAACGCGCCGATGCGCACGCGGTGCAGGCGCAGCACCTTGTAACCGAGCGCGGCGAACACGCGCCGGATCTCGCGATTCATGCCCTCGCGGATCGTGACGGTCAGCACGGTCGCTTCGCTGGCCCGGCGCTCGACGTGCAATGCGGCACCGCTGGTCTTGCCTTCCGAAAGTCGCACGCCTTCGCTGATGCGCGCCAGCGCTTCGTCGTCGATGCGGCCGCGCACCTTGACCAGATAGGTCTTCGGCACGCTGTGACGCGGGTGCGCGATCTGGTTGGTGAAGTCGCCGTCGTTGGTCAAAAGCAAAAGCCCGCTCGAATCCTCGTCGAGGCGTCCGACGCTGAAGATGCGGCCCTTGTTGCGGTCGGTGATCAAGTCGATCGCCCGCGCGCGCGTTTCGCGCGCTTCGTTCGTGCACAGCACGTGGCGCGGCTTGTTGAGCAGGTAGTAGCGCTTGCGCACGCTGAGCGGCTTGAGCACGACGCCGTTGACGTCGACGACCGCTCGCGTGGGGTCGATCTTCATGCCCAGCTCGACCGCGGGCTGGCCGTCGACGGTGACTTTTCCGCCGGAGATGAGTTCGTCGCACTTGCGTCGCGAGGCGACGCCGAGCTCGGCCATGAACTTGTTGAGGCGGATCAGTCCATCCGACTGCAACTCCGCCTGCGGCTCGCTGTCGCCGTCGCGATCTTGCTTGGGATGATTTTTGACCATGTCTACCTTTAGTTTCGGGCCGAACAGGATACGCGGGCCGGGCTCGCGCCGCCAGCGTGCAGTACTGCGATACCGGCCCGGGTACTCGCTACTGTGGAATCATGCGCCAGAACGCTCGACGGGCGCCTGAAGGACCCGGGTTCTTCCGGCGCAACCGCGACACGTTGCTCGCCCTTGCCGTCCTTTTTCTGGCAGGTCTGCCCTTCCTTGCAGCCGCGGAGTTCGGGTTCGTGGCCTGGGACGACGACATCGGCATCGAGAACGACCCGGCCTGACGCGGGATCGGGCTCCAGGAGTTGCGCTGGATGTTCACGACATTCACGCTCGGCCACGGGCAACCGCTGGCCTGGTTGTCGTTCGGCATCGAACACTCGCCGTGGGGAGTCGATCCGGCACGCCGGCATGTGTTGAACATCGCGCTGCACGGCTTGCATGCTGCGCTCTTCTTCCTGCTTGCGCGCCGGATTTCAGGAGCGCGTCGGAATTCATAGGCGGCCGCATTCGCCGCGCTTTTCTTGGCGCTGCATCCGCTGCGCGTCGAGTCGGCGACGTGGGTAATCGAGCGGGCGCATCTACTGGCGATGAGCTTCGCGCTCGTCAGCGTGCTCGCCTGGTTGAAGAGCGCAGAGTCTGCCTAGCTGCAGCGCTGGCGGTTCGTTTCGATCGCGCCGTTTGTACGGAGTCAGGTGACTTCGTCCACAGTGCGTTCGCCGGAAACCTGGTTTCGACGAAACTTCAGCGCTTCGGTGTCGGGGCAGCACCGCTGCGGACGAAGTCACCTGACTCGGTACGCATGCCGTACCAAGCGAGCAGCCCACCGGTCATAGCGACCGCGCTCATCAAGGTGAATGCTTTGCCGGGTGCCGCTTCGTAGATGAAGCCCGCGGCGACTACGACGAGCGCGTTGCTCGCGTGCGTGAAGGTCGCGTAGAGACTCTGCGCCGTGACCGACATCTCATGCGGCACGCGCTTGGTCAAGAAACTCATCAGCGCCAGGTGCACGGCAGCGAACGAGAGCGCGTGCATCCACTGCGTGCTGATGAGCACGACAAGGTCCGTCGAAAGTCCGAGCGCGATCCAGCGCACAGCCGCTCCCGCCACGCCGACCGCGAGCAGCATGCGCGCATCGACACGGCGCAAGACTCTTGCCGCGACCATGAACAGGCCGATTTCCGCGACCACGCCCTCGGCCCACAAGAGGCCGATGGTCGTCATCGAGTGGCCCGCCGCGCGCCAATGCAGCGTCGAAAATGCCGTGTAGGTCGCGTGACTCGCCTGCACGATTCCCACACCGATCAGCATGCACAGGAGCGGCCGCTGGGCGAACACCGCGCGCAGGGGCGAGTGCTTCTCCGCTCCGCGGGGACGTTTTTCCGTCTCAGGCAGAATGAACGATGCGAGGACACTTGCGCCGAGCAAAGCCAACGTCACGGGCTGCACGATGCCGGCGCCGGCCGTGTCCATCCACCAACCGGCTCCGAGCGCTCCAACCAGGAACGCGAACGAGCCCCATGCCCGCAGCGGGCCGTAGCGCAGGCGCCCCTCGCCTTCGAGCAGCAGCATCAAATTCTCGGTCAGCGGCACCGAGCATGCCTGTGCCGCGCCGAACGCGAGCGAGATCGCGAACAGCAGGTGAAATGAACCCGCCCAGGCAAACAACGCGAATGAAGCAGCGCTCGCGATCGCCGTGGCGATGATCCACGGCCGCCGCCGGCCGCTCGCGTCCGCGAAATGCGCGATCAACGGCCCTGCGATCGCGCGCGACCACGACAGCGCCGACATCAACACGCCGATCTGCGCCGCGCTCATGCCGCGCCCGTCGAGCCAGTTCGCCCAATACGGCAAGTACACACCGAGCGCCGCGAAAGCGGGCAATGTGAAGAGCGCGAGTCGTATGGCCGGTGAGCGCATGGGCGAAGCGCAGCAGGATGCGCTGAGCGCGCAAGCTGTGCAATGCAGTACCGAGTCCGGGGATCGGACCAAGTAGCGCCGCGATGAGGATTCGCCCTGCGCCGATCAAGCTTGCCGAAGAACTCTCTGCGGTCGTCGCGGTCGAGGCATGACCCGCGCGCCCCGCCTCACACGTCCGACGAGACTGGCGCAATGGCGGGTCGGCGGACGGAAATGCAGATCACGTATCCCAGGAACAGAACGGGCGCCGCGTACAAGGAAAAGAAGCCGAGTCCCAGGACAATCTCATAGGCCGCGTCATTGGCGCTTTTCGCCTCCTCG
>JANMRV010000473.1:0-2499 GCA_031388685.1 Planctomycetota bacterium | reverse complement strand
CTCTGGACCTGCTCGAGCTCGCGGCCGAGGATTGCGGCGATGACCTCAGGCGCAGCGAGACCAAGGTAACGCTTCAGCTCTGTGACATCGTGCGCCGTCCAGGGACCGCTGCGCGAGGCGCTCTTGAAAACGGCCGCGGCTTGCCGACGAACGCTGAGCGGCTTGCGGGCCAGATCGCGCGCAAGCGCGTTGACGTCACGCAGTCCGTACCAATCCTTGAGATGCGCAATTTCAGACTGCGTCCAACGTCCCCGCTTGGGTCCGTCAGGCCGCGGCTCTCCCCACAGAAGCCGATTCACCGTTCTTGCTCCTCATGAAACCCCTCGTGGGCGCGATCCTACCCCTCGATCCGCGCGCGGCCCAGGGTCAAAAGCGCACAGTTCGAGCTCGACTCAAGCGATCAGATCGCGGCAGCGCGCGATCACGGCCTTCACTTGCGCGCAGCTCCGGGCGTCGAGCGCGGCCTTGGCGAGCTCCTTGGCCTGCAGCAGCGAGACCTTGCGCACCGCGTACTTGATCTCCGGCACGAAGTGCGGCGCCACGCTGACCGCGTCGAAGCCCATGCCAAAGAGCAGCACCGCGAGGGCGGGATCGCTGGCGAGCTCTCCGCACACCGCGCTGGGCTTCTTCGCCTCGCGGCAGGTGGTCGCGACCAACTGCAGAGCCGCCATCACCGCGGGATGCTGCGGCTCGTAGAGCTTGGCGACCCAGGGATTGTCGCGGTCGACCGCCAGCAGGTATTGCACGAGGTCATTGGTGCCGACGCTGACGAAATCGACGTGCGAGAGCATCTCCGGCAGCGCGAAAAGTACCGAGGGCACCTCGATCATCATGCCCATCGGCACAGAGACTTCCTGGTCGTAGCCTTGCTCCGCCAGCATGCTGCGCACACCGTCCAAAATGCGCTTGGCCGAGGTCAGATCCTCGACCGACGCCACCATCGGAAGCAAGAGGCGCATGTCGTGGCCGGCTCCGGCGCGCAGCGCGGCACGCAACTGCACGCGCAACAAATCCTGCCACTCCAGCGAAATGCGGATGCCGCGCCAGCCGAGCGCCGGATTGGTCTCCTGGGGCGTCTTGAAATAGGCCAGCTGCTTGTCCCCGCCGATGTCGAGCGTGCGGATCGTCACGGGCAGCTTGCCCATCGATTCCATGACGCGCCGGTAGAGCCGAAACTGCTCGTCCTCGGAGGGGAACTGCGGCCGTTCCATGTACATGAACTCGGTGCGCACGAGGCCCAGGCCGTCGGTGTGCTCCGGCTTGAACATGCCGAGGTCGCGCAGGCTCTCGATGTTGACCAGCACCGAAAGGCGCGTGCCGTCGGTGCTCTGTGCGGGCAGATTGGCCTGGGTCTTGAGCGATTCCTGCCGCGCGGCGCGGCGCACGGCGCGTTGCTCGAAGGTGCGCGTGTCCGGCTCCGAGGGCGCGAGTTGCACGGTGCCGTGGTCGCCGTCCACGGCGACGATCATGCCGCGTTCGAGCCGGCCGATCAGCCCCGGCAGGCCGACAACGCAGGGCACGCCGAAGGCCCGCGCCAGGACAGCGGCGTGGGAAAATCGGCCGCCGGTCTCGGCGATCACGGCCAGCAACCGGCCGCGCTCGAGGAAGGTCACAACCTGCGGAGTCAACTCGGCGGCGGCGAGCACGACCTGGCCCTCGGAAGAAAGGAATTCCGCGCGATCGACGGCGAGCAGCGTGTCAAGGACCACGCGCCACGGATCGGCGATGTCGGTGGCGTAGGCGCGCACGCTGTCGCCCTCGAGTTTGCTCAGGCTGGCTTGCAGGCGTTGGATCAGGGCCTGCACGCCGGCCTCGGCGTTGACGCGCTGGTCGCGGACCACGGACTCGACCTGGCGCAGAGCGCCGGGGTCCTGCAGCACCATGCGGTGTACGGCGAAGATCTCGGCGTCCTTCTCGCTGGCCTGCGAAGCCACCAGACGCTGACGCCTCGACAACTCGTCGGAAGCGGTCAGGATTGCCTGATGCAGGCGCTCGACTTCGCGGCCGACATCCTCCTCCCGAACCGACCAGGTGGTCACGTTTTGCGACGCGGAGCGCGCGGCGTGCACGGGCCCGATGGCGAGGCCGGGGGAGACCGCCGTGCCGTGGATGACTCGTGTCGTGCTGGCCATGCGGGGCGCCACTCTAACGGGGCTTCGCCTCCGACCCACGAAGCATCGAGTCGGGGCAATGAGAAGCTGCGGGATTCAGGCGCAGGTTTGTTGTCAGGCGGCAGCCTCGGCCGCCTGCGTGGCCCGTGGCGCTCGGAAGGCCCGGCGCGGGTGAGGCTGCATCGAATGGCCCTGGCTGACTCGCGCCAGGGTTGGCCCCGCCTCGACATGTGGCGGTCAACCCGTGGCCTGCGTTAGGACCGCCACAAGTCGCGACAGGGGCCAACCCCGCCCCGAGTCAGGGAAGGACATGCAAGGTGGTCCGGCGTCCAGCGTCCTCCGTGGGGCAGCGCCAGCCTGCCCCAGAGGTTTCCCTCAAGATCCGGGG
>JANMRV010000421.1:0-17111 GCA_031388685.1 Planctomycetota bacterium | reverse complement strand
GAAGGAAGAGCGCGACCGGCGCGGCTGGGTCGAAGGCAAGGGCTGGGCCCACCCGATCGCGCACGCAGCCGACGCAGCGAAGTTCTTGGCTCGAAATCACTTCCTCGATCCCGAGCAGGCTGCGCTGTTGTTCACCGGGCTCGAGGCCGGACTCGAGGGTCCCAATGCCTGGGGCGAGAACGATCGTCTCGCGGCCGCGGCGCAATCGCTCCTGGCGCGCGATGTGTTCGACGCGGAGATCTTCGATGCGCGTTGCGCGGCGTGGATCCATGACGCGGCCGCGGTGTGGCAGACGAAACCCTTCGACGCGCACTCGTTCCGCAAAAGCGAGAATCGCAAGCAATTCCTGCGCGCGCTCTACGTCCGGTTGTGCGCGGGACAGGAAACCGATGAGCAGCGAACGCTATTGGCCGAGCGCGCGCTCGAGACTCTGACCAAGATGCCCTGAAGTCAGGCGCTCACTTGGCCGTGAGCGCGTGGGCGAGCGTGCGCAATTTCTTCGCGTCCTTGGCGTCGAGACCTTCGCGCGTCGCTTCGAGCCCGAGGCAGCTCTTGCCGGTCAACGTCTCGTAGAACACGCACGCAGCAAGGTAGGTTCCCGACTGCGACGGATGGCTGCCGTCGGCGTCGAACAATTTCGGCGGATCCTTCGCTTCGAGCGCAGCGCGCCAGGCGTCTCCAACGCGCGCCACGCGTCCACCGAAATCCGCCGCAGCTTTCGCGTAGGCCGCCGAGAGTCCGTCCTGGAGCTTTTGCGGCGTTCCCCCGGACCACGCTTCGCCGTATTCCTTCGCGCCCGCCTGTCGCGCCCAGGTCTGATAGAACACGACTTTGGCGCCGCTCTTCTCGACTTCCTTCGCGAGCTTGCGCGCAAAGGTCTGAAACTCTTCTGGGTTCGCGACCGGCTCGAGGCTCTGGCTTTGCAGCACGACATGCGTGAATCCGCGCGCGCGAATCTTCTCCAGCGCGCCGGTCGTTTCGTAATGTTGCTTCAGCGTCGCGCCGCCGGGAGTCACGCTCTCGAAAGAAATCTGCGGGCCCTTGGCATCGGACTTCGCGAGGTCGCCGAGCAGCTTGGGCAGTTCGTTGACGTAGCAGTAGCTGTTGCCGACAAACAGGACCTTGAGATCCTTGCTCGGCGCAGCCTTCGCGCTCTTCGCCGGCGGATCCTGAATCGAAGCGCGGGCGGCGGGCAGGCCCGCAAGCAGGGCTGCGAACAGGCCCGCGGCGGCAAGTAGCAATCCACGGCGGGAGAAACCGATGCGCTGATGACGGCTTTGCATTGCCTGAGGATAGCTCACTCGGGCATCTAGAGTTGACTCGGCTTTCCTGGCAGCAAACCGCCGCGAATTCCGACGGAAGTCAGCGGCTCTTCGGATCCCACTCGAGGATCTGGCCTGCCTCCGAAAGTTCCCGCTTCAGCAATCCGTAGTCGAGTTCGTGAAGTTCAACGCCGTTCTGCAGCGCAAGCACTGCCGCGATCGCCGACGACTGGCCGAGCACCATGAACACGGGCTCCATGCGGATCGAACCGTAGGCGATGTGCGATGCGGAAAGGCACACCGGCACGAGCAGGTTGCTGCACTGCTCGCGCCGCGGCAGGAGCGCGCCGTAGTCGATGCCATAGGGCGAAAAGCCGCCGACCTGCACGTCGCCTTCGTTGCGCACTGCGCCGCTCTCGTCGACGAAGCGTTGCACGTTGTGCGAATCCATCGTGTAGGCCGCGAGTCCCACGGGCAAAGCCGCACGGCGTTCCCCACGGCAATCGTGTTCGGTCATCACATACTCGCCCTGCATCCGGCGCGCCTCGCGGATGTAGAGCAGGCGCGGCCAGCCACCCTCATCCACGAACTCGTCTTTCGTCAGGCCGAAGCGATTGAATTGCGCGCGAATCTTCTCGGGCACACGCGTGTCGTTCGCCAAAGTCCACAACAAGCCCTGCTGATAAGTGCGGTGGCGCGCGACGATGCGCTCGCGTTCGTCCCAGCTTGCCGTCGCATAAGCGTAGTTTTCGCCAATGAAATCGAACGAAAACGGACCATTGTTGTTGGCGTCCGTCTTGCGGTTGGGCATGAAGTGCGGATCCCACGGAGCGAGTTCCTCGCCGGCCTCGAAGGAACGCAGCAGGAGTTCATAGTTGCGTGCGTCGTAATCCGAGGGTTGCGTCCAAGGAATGCGGTTCGCTTCGACGTCGGTCGCACAGAGTCGGAAGCAGTACGCCTGGACCCGTTCGTCGCCGCTTCCGTCCGCGTCGAGCGGTCCTGCCTGCACGCCGGGCAGCAATCCGCTCTTCGGATCGCCTGGCACGACGTACGGATCGACGTGGCGCGAGAACTGATGCTTGGTGGCTTGAGCCCGCTGCACGCCGTTCAACGTTTCGCCATAGAGCGTGTTGGCTTCGCGCCCGACGTTGAATTTCACACCCGCGGCGGCCATCAGGTCGCCCTCGTAGGTCGCGTCGATGAACATGGCTCCCGCGAGGCGTCGTCCGCCTTCGAGCGTGATAGCCGTCAGGCGCGTATCGCTGTGCTCGGGCGCGCATTTCAAATCGAGACGCTCGCCGCGGATCACGTTCACATTCTCTTCCCGCAGCATGTCCTCGAAGATCTGCTCGGCCACGTGGGGCTCAAAGGTCCAGGCCGTGTCGTCATCGCTACGGTGGCCCTGGCCCTTGAACTCCGTTCTCTGTTCGACGGTCCACGCCTTCGGATCGTCGTAGTGCTTGGCTACCCGCTGATAGAACTCGCGCGCGATCCCGCCGATGGCCGCCTTGTTTCCGATGTCCGTGGCGCCGAGGCCGGAGCTCGACATTCCGCCGACGTACTGCGTAGGTTCCACGAGCACCACAGAGTGACCCCTGCGCGCCGCCGTAACCGCCGCCACGACACCCGCGGAAGTGCCGCCGTAGACGACGATTTCGACGCGCTCCACTGCGGACGGTTCAGCGCACGTCGCGAGCAGCGGCGCGAGACAAACGATGGCGAAGCGCATTAGGAGCATGACGCGTGTGCGAAGAGCGCACGCGACCCTACCGCGAAATGCTCGGACTTGGAACTCTTGCGTGCCCTGCGCGCGTAAGTTCCGACTCGTCGCTCAAAGATCCGCGATGTGCGGTCGGTAGAGCACTTCCTGGCGCAGCAGTTCTTCGACCGCCGCGCGTGCCGCCGGTTCCGCGACACCGCGTTCGCCGAGCACGCGCACGAATTCGGGATACAGGAAGGGCTCGAGTTGATCCTCGAGCAAGAGCAGCGCCTGAGCCAACGGGCCAGTGCCGACAACAAGCGGTTCACGCCGTCGCACGCGCACGCTCAACGATTCGTTGCGCTGCAAACCGCGCAGATTGCGCCGTTCGAAGTGCAGTGTGGCCTCTGGACTCAGGCACAGGGCCTCGTACTGCGCGCGGCGCGCATCGAAGGGATCGCGCGACCCGTTGCCCGCGTGGCAGACGAAAAGTTCGAGCCCTGGGCGCCAAAACATCGAGTCGACAAGTTGCCATTGCTCGCGCGGTGCGAGAGCCAGCGCGCGCTCGCGCAGCGGGCCGATCGGCAGCAGCGTCCCAACGTCCCAGTCCGCCGGCTCGCTCCAGCGCAGGAACTCGAGTCCTGCGCCTTCGATCAAGGCGAGCAGACCCGACACGTCGTAGCTGGTCTCGTGCACGTTCAAGTAGCGATCGACGAACTCCGCGTCCCCTATCGCGCGCTGATCGTTCCACGGTCCGGCCATGAAGGCGGGACTGTCGATCGAACCGACGAGTTCGCGGCCGACTCTGAGTCGCTCAGCAAGTGGAGCCGTGCGCGGCACGAGCGCATCGATGGCGCGCACGACGCGATACAGCGCTTCGCGGCCGTGGCGACCGTAGACCATGAGCGAGAGCACACCGTGCGGCGCGAGATGTTCGCGGAGCCGCTTCAGTCCCGCGAGCGGATCGACGAGGTGGTGCACGACACCGGAGGAAAGGATGACATCGAATCCACCCGCGGGCGCGTCGAGTCCGTCGAGGGTCATCAAGTCGAGTTCCTGCAAACGCACATTGGCGAGCCCGCGGCTTTGCACTTGCGCGCGAGCTTCGTCGAGCGAGCGCGTGCAAAGATCGACGCCGAGGAAATCGATGTCGGGTGAAAGCACTGCGCCGCCGATCAAACCGACGCCGCGTCCGCACCCCGCATCGAGCACGCGAATTGGCGCTCCCGCCGGCCGGCCGCGGCGCGAGTGACTCAGCAGCAGTCGCGCATCGGTGCCCTGGCGCAACATTGGAGCGCCCGCGGGATAGGGAAAGTGCGTGTACATTTCGCGGACGGTGGCGGTGATCGAATCCATGGCTCGAAGATCGACCCTGGGAGTGGGCGAGCAGCGGCTTTGGCGCGGTCAGCGACCCGAGTCTGGGAAGCCCGGCGGGGAAAGCCCTTGTGGCGCTCAGCGCGAGGGTCGCAGGCCGCCAGCCAATCCCTCGCTTGCTGCCTGAAGTCCGGCCGATTTCTTGAATCCAAGGAGACACTTCGTTTCGAAGAGCTTTCGGAGCCACTCTATGCACATGCTCGAACTCACGCTCGCGTTGATCATGGGCGGCTGGCTCGCGCCTGAGGCCGGCCAATCACCGGCGCCGAAGCCCCCCGCCCAGGAGTACACCTCCGATTTCGTGGCCTTCGTCGGCTCAGATGCTCAGGGCAAAGTGATCTTCGCTCTCGACACCAATCGCGGTCGCGACAAGCAGAAGTTTCAGGCCGAGCACTTCGCTGTGCTCTACGACGAGAAGGCGGGCTGGGTCGAGATGGCCGGCAACGGCGAGTATCCGAATCCAAGCAGCGCGCTGACTGCGATCCCCGATTCGAAGCACTACCGATTCGTGGGTTCGCCAGAGAAGGGCTGGACGATTATTGGCGTTGAGAATCAAGTGAAGCTCGCCGTGGACGCGCTCGTCGTGCGGACGCGTTCGAACGTTGGAGCG
This sequence comes from Planctomycetota bacterium, assembly GCA_031388685.1. GTDB lineage: Bacteria > Planctomycetota > UBA1135 > UBA1135 > JADJQU01. Next base: position 12,166 of record JANMRV010000421.1, on the reverse strand, counting down.
GATGAGTTCGTGACGCGTTCGGCAGCCGCGACGTTGACCTGGAAGCAGCGCACGTTGCGCGGCCGCGCGATTTACGAGTGGACGCGGTTGGTGGAGAAGAATCTGATCACCGATCCGAGCACGGGGACGTTTGGTGACGGTTGGCACGGCGCGTATCTGCTGGCGGGAGATGGAGGTGAGTTGCGCGCGCATTTGACCGACGGCGACGTGAAGGAGCTGTTGCACGAACGCTCGGGTTTTCTCGTGACGGGCGGAACGGCTGGAGTCGGCGGCAAGCCGGGTGTTAGTCTTGAGTTGTCGAAGCTCGAGTTCGAACCCGCGCGCTGGGCGCAGGGTCGCGGGTTCTATCGTTGGCCGACGAGGTGGAATCTGAGTTGGGGCGAGGGCAAGGCGAGTGCGAAGGCTGCGTTGTCGATCTCGCATCGAGAGAACATCGCCAACTGGGGCGTTGGCGCGTTTGGTGTTGCGGTAGTCGAAGGCGAGATTGAGGTCGCGGGCGTGAAGACGATGGTTTGGGGGTTGGGGCAGATTGTGCGGTAGAAGCGCGAACCATCGCCGGTCACAATGCAGGACCAAGTCCTTAGCAAACTCGCTCGGAGTTCCGGCGCCTAGACGGCGGACGTAGTCGCGTGAGATCTCTCACGTGATAGGCTCACATGCGTGCCGCCGCCCCCGTCCTTGCGCCCAATTCTGAATCGCCTTGGCCGCCTCTGGCGCATCCCGCAGTTCGCGGATCGAATAGTCGTAAGCCCAAGTTCCCGCCTCACTCGTTCTTGGGCGCGCGCCTACCCCCGAGCAGCCCGAATCTCGATCCACGCAAGCCTCATGGGGCGAGAGTCACGATTGCTCGAAGAGGTGATCTGCCATGAGGCTGCGCACGTGGCGGCATTCATTCTCCACGGAGCGCGTGTGCGCCCACACGGCCCAGAGTGGCGGGCGCTCCTGGCCCGGACTGGATTCAAGCCGAGCCTTCAACTCACCGGGCCGCGGCCCGAGGCCGGCATTGGACGGGCGAATGCGCCTGCCCGCTACAGCCACCGGTGCCCCGTCTGCCACTGGGCTCGCGTGTCCAAACGCCGAGTCTCTGTGTGGCGCTGCGCGTCGTGCGTTGGAAACGAACTAGACGGCGTCCTCGTCATCACAAGAGTCGAATGACTTCCGCAGGCTGTCCATTCTGTTCGCCTGAAGCGACTTCGATTCTCTTCGAGAACGAGTTCGTCATCGCGCTGTGGGACAGGTTTCCTGTTGCCCCGGGGCACGCATTGGCTGTGACGCGCAGACACGTCGCGTCTTGGTTTGAAGCCACAGATGCAGAGCGCCACGCCCTGACCGCGGCGACCATCGAGTTGCGCGGGCTGATCCAGCGATCGCACCAATGCGATGGATTCAACATTGGTATCAACGTCGGTGTCGCCGCTGGCCAAACGATCCCCCATCTGCACTTGCACTTGATCCCGCGACGAGAGGGGGACACATCGGATCCGCGGGGCGGCGTGCGCCATGTGATCCCTGAGAAGGGGAATTACCTCCAATCGTTCCCTGACAAACACGCCCTGCTGACAACGGGCGGCGACGACCCGCTGCTCCCACACCTTGAGCTCGATCTCGCTCGCGCAACGCGGGCAGACATCGCAGTTGCGTTCGTCATGCCGAGCGGCGTCGAGCGCATCTACTCTGGCCTGAGGGCGCTACTACTACGCGAAGGACACTTGCGCCTTGTCACCGGCGACTATCAGGACATTACGGACCCTGGCGCGTTACGCATTCTCGACGACCTGCGCCTTGCGCATAGTGATCAGGTCAAGTTGCGCGCGTTCGAAACGGAGGGGCGGAGCTTCCACCCCAAGTCGTACATCTTCCACTTTAAAGGCGGGGGCGGAGTCGCCTATGTCGGCAGTTCCAACCTCTCACGCTCCGCTTTGGAGCAGGGCATCGAGTGGAACTATCGAATCATTACGAGTCGCGACCACGAGGGATTCCAAGAAGTATCCCGCGCGTTCGAGTGCTTGTTCGAGCATCCGGCGACTGTCCCGCTCGATGCAACTTGGATCGAATCCTATCGAGGCAGGCGCCGGTTCTTACCCCAGCGCCAAGATCCGGTCGATCTAGTTCCAGAATCCCCTGAGGCAGTGCCGACGCCCAACACCATCCAGCAAGCGGCGCTCGCAAAACTGATTGAAACCCGGGCGGCTGGGTACAAGGCGGGACTCGTGGTCCTTGCGACGGGAATCGGCAAGACCTGGCTCGCCGCGTTCGACTCGATGGATCCCAAGTTCAAGCGAATCCTCTTCGTGGCTCACCGCGAGGAGATCTTGCAACAGGCGATGCGTACGTTTCGCCGCATCCGACCGCGGGGATCATTCGGCTTCTACGACGGGAACAAAAAGATACCTGATGCCGACATCCTCTTCGCATCGATCCAAACCCTCGGCCGCCGATCGCACCTCAACCAGTTCGACCGCAACGCATTTGACTATGTCGTGGTGGACGAGTTCCACCACGCATCCGCCTCAACATACAGACGGCTCATCTCGCACTTCGAGCCACGATTCCTGCTGGGGCTGACGGCCACGCCCGAACGAACAGATGGCGGGGACCTGCTCGAACTGTGCCAAGAGAACCTCGTCTACCGCAGTGACCTTCGCGAGGGCATTCGAGCGCAACTTTTGTCTCCCTTCCGTTACTTCGGTGTGCCAGACGATGTCGACTACCAGAACATTCCCTGGCGCAACTCGCGATTCAGCGAAGAGGAGCTGACGAACGCGCTGGCAACCCAAGCGCGGGCCCGAAACGCATACGAACAGTGGAAGAAGCACGGGGGCAAGCGGACGCTCGCCTTCTGCGTATCGCAGCGGCACGCGGACTATATGCAGGCGCATTTCCGTGCGGGGGGGGTCGAAACGGTGGCTGTGCATAGCGGGGCGAATTCTGCCCCACGGACAAGTTCGCTCGAGGACCTCGCGAGTGGCAAGCTCGAGGTGCTCTTCGCCGTCGACATGCTTAATGAGGGTGTCGACATCCCTGACATTGACACGGTGATGATGCTGCGCCCGACGGAATCGCAGATTCTATGGCTACAACAGCTCGGCCGTGGATTGCGCTTCCGAGAGGGAAAGACGCTGTCGGTGATCGACTACATCGGCAATCACCGCACATTCCTTCTGAAAGCATGGACCCTGCTGGGGGTGCCGGTCGGGGATCACGCCGAGCTAGCAGCCGCGCTTCGTCGAGTCCAGGATCATGAGTTCGAGCTGCCTCCCGGATGCGAAGTGACCTACGACCTTGAAGCAATCAACATCTTGCGCGGACTGTTGCGTGTGCCCGGGCAGGATGCCGCTCTCCGGGCTTTTTACGAGGACTTCCGTGATCGAAATGGTATTCGCCCGCGAGCAATCGAGGCCTTTCACGAGAACTTCGACGTCCGCGACACACGAAGAACCTCGGGGTCGTGGATGCGGTTCGTCGAGGAGCGCGGAGATCTGAACGAGACGCAGCGAAGAGTGCTCGGCCACTTCGGAGACTTTGTCAAGGCGCTTGAAACTACGCCGATGACGAGGGGCTACAAGATGCTTGTTCTGCTTGCGATGCTGAACACGGACACTCTGCCCGGGAATGGAATCAGGATTGAAGACCTAGTGGCGGAATTCAGCCGCCTCACGCTTCGAAATCCGAGGCTAGTGGACGATGCGGGAGAGGAACTCGGGAGTGATACTCAGCTACGCCGACTTCTCGAGAGAAACCCGATTCCCGCCTGGACGGACGGAATGGGAACGGGCAACGTCTCCATGTTCGCCTACTCGAACGGTGTGTTCAGATTCCGCGCGGACGTGGAGCAGGCAGAGAGATCGTCCTTTCAGGAAATCGTCCGTGAACTCGCCGAATGGCGGCTCTCTGAGTACGTTGCTCGCAAGGGCAGCAGCTCGAGCCACGATCGCGTGATCGGAAGAGTTGGCCGCAGTCGTGATCGACCTGTGCTGGAGTTTCAGGAGGCGAGCCGCCAGAGGTCCTTTCCACCCGGCTGGACCCCAATCGTCGCCAACGGCGAACAATTCGAGACAGAGTTTGACGATCAAGCTGTCTACGTGGTGCGAAAGCGTGGTTCGGAGATGAACGAACTTCCATCGATCGTTCGGGGTTGGTTCGGGGCCGATGCGGGCCTACCCGGAACCGAACACTCGGTCGTGTGTGAGTCAAGCGAGAGTGGCTACACGATTTCGCCGCTGCGCGCTCAGGATGCGACGTATCCCGAGCTGTGGCGAGCCTACTCTCGCGAGCAGATTGCACCACTCTTCGGAGAGCGGTTCTCAGCTCGCCAATGGCAGGTTGGGTTCGTGCCGATTGGCAAACAGGTGTTTTTGTTGAACACACTGAACAAGCAGGGAATGGCCGAATCGCATAAATATGCCGATCGGTTCCTGAGCCCGAATCTCTTCGAATGGCAAAGTCAGAACCGAACGACCCAAGCCGGCATACACGGACGGCTGCTACGCGACCATGTTGCGTCCGGTGTAGCGGTCCATCTCTTCATCCGGAAAGAGTCGAAGCGTGCCGACGGAAGGGCAGCGCCTTTTGTCTACTGCGGGCCGGTGACCTTCGTTGACTGGGAGGGCGAGAAGCCAATCACGATCCGATGGCGACTTGGAGCAGAGGTTCCGAAGACGATGCGGGCTTTGCTCGGAGTGCCTGGAAATTCTGAGTGACCACTCCGGCATTGGCGGCGCAGGATTCGGGCTGAAACCGAGCTGTCGGCGCTCTGGTCGCACCGCACGGAGTCCCCCACCTAGATTGCCAACCGCATCCCTGGACCTCCCCCCACCCATCGGCGAAAATCCGCCGCCATGCCTCCCACCGAACGGAAGATCTCCGAAGCACTTCTGGAGTTCGCGGATCCCCTGCTCCAGCGTCACCCGGCGAATCCAGATCCAGAGGAACTGACCGCGGACCTCCGCATCGCCGCAATGGTCTGGAACGCCGTCGTGCTGGAAACCGTCCGTCAACCGGGCGTGTATCTCGCCGAAATGCGCTCGAGACTCCGCTCCACGGTTCGCGGCCGTGCACTCAAGAACCTGCTCTCGGTCTTCGATGAACTGGAGCTTCGCAAGCGCCGCGAGAATCCGATGGACCTGCGCCTCATCGGCGACTGCGAATGCCTGGTCGACAAACACGGCAGGATCGCCGTCAGAGCAAGTCACTCGCCCCCGCAGGAAATGGCCGAGGCCGACAAGTCTGAGCCCAAGACCGCGAAGACGCCGCGGAGCACCGACGCTGACGTCGATCTCTTGCTTCATGATTTCTACCAGATCGCCACGGACTTCTTTCAGCTCGCCCCATGGCGCTGGATGCAGAACGGAGATGTCTTCGGGGTGCAGGATCCCGAGAGCGGAATCGTGAATTGGTGCTCGGTCATGGGCGCCGGTGGAGAGATGTTTGGCCTCGCGCTCTACCTCGGTCACGAAGGATTTGACTCCCTTCGACGAAGCGCGGCGGGCGAAAAACTCGACGACGAAGCGCTGTACGGCCTGCCGGCACTCGTGCTGCTCTTCCTCGATCGCGCGGAACTTTCGAAGGACGACTTGACGCGCATTCGCCAGTCCGGCGTCAAGTTCCGCGGCAGTGGCGCATATCCCAAACTCGAAAGCCACGCTGTGAACCGAATGCCGCGCTCGGCCGGCGAAGATGAATTGCGAACAATGGGGCACGTGCTGAACGAAGCCTGTTTCGCGGCCTCGTCAGGACTCGGCAATGAGAAACGGTTTGATCCCGACAAGCGCGGCCGCTTGCTGGTGCGCGCACCCGATCCGAAAGATCCCGACGCGCCCTGGATCGACACGCGCCGTGAGCCACCGCCGCCGCTCGAACAGCCGCTGCCGAAGATCGAGACCGAAACGATCTTTCGCCTGCGACGGGAAACGCGAGTCATGCCGTTCGAAGTCGAGTGCGACCTTTTTCCGTCCGCAACGATCATTCAAGAACCCGGGCAGGATCCGTATGCACCACCGCTGTTTATGTCGACGCATTCGGGCACCGGACAGATCGTGCAGTGCGAGCTGGGTTTGCCGCAGGATCGAGATGCCTTCGCGCAGGCCCAGTTCCTGAAGATGATCGACTTGCTCAAAGCGCGCCCGGCCGTCGTCTACGTCAAGCGGCCAACGCTGCTGCGCGTCGTCGAGCCGCTGTGCCGCATGCTCGAAATGCGCGTCAAGAAAGTCGACCGCCTGCATACGCTGGATCCGGCACGCGAAGACCTGGCACGAATGCCGATTCGAGAACGCTGAACTGTCGGCTTGGTGACGCGCCGGCTGCGCCCTCGCCCATCGGGTGTTTCGGAACGCGCCGGGGCACTGCCGTCGAGACGGACTGCGCCGCTCTCGCGAGCACACTCTCCTCGAATCCATTCAGCCCAGCGTGCGGTGTCGCTGCACGTTCTTCAGGATTCATCGGCCGGTCTGTGGGGCCCTGGGCCCTCGCGTGGCCAAGCGCAGGGGAAGCCCCGCCTATGACACAAACACCTCTACCCACCCCCGCCACCAGTCGATAAGCTTGCTCCTGCATTCGGACAGTCCGGCGCACCAGCGCTGGGCGACCAACCTGGCGAGGAGAGCTAAGGTGGTTTGATCGGGCTCATGGCCCGGTCGATGCGCGCGGGCCTTCGGCCCAGCGAACAAAGTCTCCTGCGGGGCCGCACGAAAGCGGCCGCGCGACGGGTGCATTCGAGACCGGAGCTTCTCATGCACCCGCTCAGCCTGTCGATCCGCGTCGATGACGCGAATCCCGACCATCATCTTTGGAACAACAACGGCACGTGGTGGTGCCACTACACGCTGCACCGCGGCCCGCGAAAGCAGCGCTGCCGCATCTCGCTTGGAACCCATGACGTCGGCGAGGCGCGCCAGCAGCGCGACGAACTGTTCGCGTCGCTGCAACGCCTGATCGACTCGAATCCGCGCGGGAAGGACGCCACACGAGCGGGGTGCGCCGCATGAGTGCCGACGAAGCAAGCGAAGTCGGTGTCGAGCCCGCACCGGCAACCGGCGCGCCGCGCGCCAAGCGCAAGATCTCCTACCGCTCGGTGCTGACGCGACCGCTGGGCCTCGAAGGCTGGGACGATCTCGAATGCGTCGTGCTCGCGGCGCTGATCTCCGAGGATCCGATGCTCCTGATCGGAGCACACGGCTCGGCCAAGAGCTTCCTGCTCGAGCGCCTCGCCAAGTCGCTCGGACTTGTCTACCGCTTCTACAACGCAAGCCTGATCCACTTCGACGACCTCGTCGGCATCCCCGTGCCCGACGAGACACAACAGTCGCTGCGCTACATCTCGACGCCGACTTCCATCTGGGGCGCACAAGTCGTGTTCATCGACGAACTCAACCGCACCAAGCCGGAACTGCAGAACAAGATCTTCCCGATCGTGCACGAGCGGCGCGTGCAGGGCGTGAACCTCGACAAACTCGTCTATCGCTGGGCGGCGATGAACCCGCCGCCGAGCGACGACGCGAACGATTCCGCCACGGCCTACCTCGGCGCGGAACCGCTCGACCCGGCACTGGCCGACCGCTTCGCTTTCCTGATCCAGGTTCCGGCCTGGCGCACGCTGGCGCGCGCGGCGCAAAAGCGCGTGCTGCTCGATCAGTTCGCGGGAGCGCACGAGTTTCCGGTCGGCATCCACGAACTCATCGCGGATGGGAAACGCTACTTCCGCTTGATGAAGGACACGCTGCCCACGCGCCTGGCCGATCACTTCGTCGCGCTGGAGGAATGCCGCGAGAAAGCCGGGGCCGAAGCGTTCTCGGCGCGGCGCATGACCATGCTCCTGCGCAACACTCTCGCGCTGCAGGCCGCTCGGATCGCGCTCCTGCGCGCGGTCAACCCGAAGGCACTGGCGGAAACCGTCGACTGGGAAACCTCGGCCTGGCTGGCGGTCCTGCACGGAAATCCGGTCTCGGCCAAGTGCGCGACCCTCGATCGAGCGTCACTGCTCGCGGTCCACCAACAGGCCTGGAAGATCGCGGGCCTGGCGGAGAACGATCCTTGGCGCGAACTGCTTTCAGCGAACAACCCGGCCGAACGCATGCTCATGGCGCTGCGCATGGGCAGCGCGGTCGGCGACGACGAACTCTCGACGCTGATCCTCGACGGGATCGCCGACGTGAAACCGGAGTCGCACCGCGTCGCGACCGCGCTCGCGGTCTACCTCGCGGTGCATCGCGAACGCGCAGTGCGCGCGACAGTGATCGAGACGCTGGCCGGCGATCTGCGCCGCGTGCTGCGGCCGGTCAAGCACACGATCGAAGTCTCAGGCTCAAAGATCGGCCCCGCGAACAAGGTCGGACAGTTGCTCGCGGAACTTGGTCCCCGCGAAACGACACCGACGGCTCGGCGCGACGCCTACTCGCGGAACTTGCTGCAGGCGCTATTGCCGGATGGTTATGCCGGTTCAAGCCCCGAAGCCGTACTTGAGTTGTTCCAAAAACTGTGGAGCGAACTCGACGTCGAGCGGGCATTGGAGAGTGGGGCGTGAGGAAGGCACTCGAGCTAAGCGCGGCACCGTCGGGACGCGCGATGCTCAACATGGGGACGACGCCACGCGCCAAGATCGATGTGCTGCAAGAACCCATCTCCGGCAGCATCTTGGTCTTCGACTTGGCGCACGCGCTCATCGTGCAACGCGCACTGCGGCCGGCGCTGCATTGGCGCGATGTCGACCTGAAGGCCGTTCAGCAATTGGCGCGCGACAGCTGGCAAAGTGATGTGCCCACACTGCTGCGCGACATCGGCCTCGACGAATCCGTGTACGAAGCACTTCCGGCTTTCCTGGGCGTCCAACGCGGTACCTTGCTGGGTTGGACGCCCGACTGGCAGGAGGTTCAGAAGTCTGAGCAGTACTTCCTCTGCATCGACATCGCGCTGACCATCGCCGTCCTCGCGCGGCGCGTCGGAGATCTGCTGCTGTGCGCGCGACCGCCCGAGGGTAGTTGGGAACGCCTTTTCGGCGCGCTCTTCGCGATCGACGACGAGCGCTTCGCCAAAGTTGCGGTCGCGCGCATCTGCGTCCCCGCGCAGCCGGATCGCCCCTCGGCGTCCCCGATCCCTGATTGCCCCCCGGCGAGCCACGAGCATGCCGTGGAACGCGGCGCACCTTCGACGGCACCAACACCCCAAACACCCCGATGAGTTTTCCCTTCGAACGCCGGCCCGACCCCGCGGCCGCCGCGGTGCGCGCGCGCATTCTCAACGCGCTGCCCTCCGGCGGTTACCAGATGGACCGCTTCTTCCAATTGCTCGATCTCGAGCTTTCGAATGAAGTGCCGACCGCCTCGGTGCTGTGCGGAGAGCGGCCGAGACTCCTGCTGAATCCAGGATTCATCGAGCAGTACTGCAAGACCGACGAACATCTCTTCCTGCTCGTGATGCACGAGTTGATGCACGTCGTGCTCGGCCACACGCGCCTGTTCACGCGACCGACTCTGGCGCACAACATTGCCTTCGATGCGGTGATCAACGCCATGCTCTGCAGGCAGTTTCCCGGCCTCGACTATGTGGGCTTCTTCCAGGCGACGAACGATTGGCAGCAATTCCCCGCTCGGCTGCTGCGCCCGGCGCCGGGCTGGCCGCACAACCCAGAACCGCTGCCTGGCGATGCGAGCGACATGGAACGGACCGTGCACGCGCGCCTCTACGGCGCGGACGCGAAGGACGTCACGTACCACGAGATCTTCGCCTTGCTCGGCGAAGCCCTGAGCCAGAACAAGGGATCGTTGCCGATGCTGCTCGGCTCGCACGGAACAGGTGATCACGAAGACGAGGCCGCGAACGACGCCACGCTGCTCGACGTCCTGCGCAAAGCCGTCGCCGTGTGGCCTGCGCCTTTTCGCGAGATCGGCCGCGACCTCGGCGAGAAGGCGCGCGAACAGAGCCTCGCGACGCGAGAGCCCGCAGATCCAGAACTTGAACTCGCCATCCATCGGCTCTTCAAGCGCGCTGGACTCAAGGAAGCACCCTCCTCCCGCGTGCGCCGTCGCGAGTTGGGGATCGTCCCGGTCTCGTTCAGCACCGTCGTGCCGCAAATCGGCGATCGGCGCGCGCGGATCCGCGGCGCGTTGCATCACAGCCCGGCCGTCTTCTACGCGGCAGAGCGCACGGCAAGGCGCATGATCCAACGCCCGGTCTGCCGCGCTTTCGTTTATCTCGACGTCTCGGGCTCCATGGACGGCGTGCTGCCTTGGCTGCTTGCGGCCCTGCGCGAACCCGTGCGCAGCGGAGTGGCGCGCCTGTTCGTGTTCAGCACCATCATCGAAGAAGTCCGGTTGAGCACTTTCGAAGCGGCGCGCGCGCGCAGCACCGGAGGAACGGATCTCAATTGTGTCCTGCAGCACGTGCTCGATCTGCCGCGCGCGCGCTGCCCGCGGCGCATCGTGGTGTTGACCGACGGCTACGTGGGCGCAGTCGCTGCGAAGCTGTGCGGGCAGCTCGCCGAGCGCAAGATCGAGATGCTCGTCGGTTTGCCACCGCCCTGGTACGCGCGGGATGTCGTTCGTCTGGCGAAGCACATCGAAAAGTTGCCCGCGCCCAAGGTTCAACGGCGGGCTAGCGCGAGACGTGCGGTCCCTGCGACAGGTTCGCGACCGAGGCCGACGTTGTGAACAGCTGAAACCACAAGCGCTGCGCCACGAACGCGGCGCAGCCGCAAGACATCCATCCGCACTCATCAAGGAACATGCCTCCATGCGCAAGCATCCGACCCGCCCCCAACTCCCCCGCCAACATTTCGCCGAGTGGGTTTCCCCTGGCCATCCCGATCGCCTCGCCGACGCCATCGCTGAACGCATCGTCGATCGCGCGCTTGGACTCGACCCGCGCGCGCTCGTCGGTGTCGAAGTCGCAGTTCACACGAACCGCGTCTTCGTCGATGGCCGCGTGGCCGCGAACGGGATCACCGCGGCGGACGACTGGCTCTCCGATCTGGTCGCCGACGCGTACGAGTCCGCCGGCTATGTCGGGCCATGGACTCCCACCCGGGCCGAACTGAAAGTCGAGCACGATCTGTGCACCGGCGAACTCGCCGACGACGAGCGCGAACTGCGCAGTGTCAGCGACGATCAGAGCGTGACGCTCGGCTGGGCCGGCGGCGACAAGCGCACCAATTTCCTGCCCCCGGCGCACTTCGTCGCGCATGCGCTCGGTCATGCGCTCGCGCGCTGGCGCGCCGAACATGCCGGCGACGCGTTCGGGCCTGACTTCAAACTCCTGCCGCGCTTTTCCGAGCGTCTTGGCGCGACGAGCGAATTCGTGTGGGAGCGCCTGACGCTCTCGATCCAGCATCGGCCCGGCATGGGATACGAGGAGCAGCACCGGCTGCTGCGCGCTCCGATCGAGCGTGCCCTCGCGCAATTGGAGCGCGCGGGCCTCGTGGGCATCGCTTCGAGCTTCAGGCCCGCGTGCCTCGACCTGAACGGCGCGGGCGCATTCGAACGCGGCGGCCCGCACGGCGACAACGGATTGTCGGGCAAGAAACTCGTCGTCGATCACTACGGTCCGACGGTCCCGATCGGCGGTGGTGCGCTGTGCGGCAAGGATCCGCACAAGGTCGATCGCGTCGGCGCACTGCGCGCGCGCCAACTCGCGAAGAGTCTCCTGCCGCACGCGGGTGCGCAAGCGGTCGTGCGCTTGATCTGGGCGCCGGGCCTCGGCGAGCCGTGTCACGTCGAAGCCCAAGTGCGCGACGCGCTCGGCATGCCCGTGCCGCTCGGACCGGACGATCTGCCGGATCCGGAGTGGTTCGCAATCGAGCGCAGCGTGCGCGAGCTCGAACTGGCGCGGCCGATCTGGGCTCAGGCACTGCGTCAAGGCTATTTCACGAATGCTGCGCAGAACTGGGAGACCGCGCTGCGTGGGAAGCGAGCTGCCAGAGTGCTTGCGTAGACACCGCTGCCTTCGCTCCACGACATCAGCACAGCGAGCGAAGATTCTTGTCGGAGTCCCTACGTGCGAGTTCCAGCAGGCCTACTCACTTCGGGGACCTCGTTTGCCGCGAGCCTGCGGCGTATTCATGTGCGTGGTCCCTCTTTTCAAAGGAGCATTTCAATGACCGGCAACAATCCCGAAGTGAATGTCGCAACCCGTCGCAGCAACGCAGACAACATGAACGCGATCCGCGGATCGATCGGCG